>JBGYQR010000282.1:0-2700 GCA_041839075.1 Porphyromonas sp. | reverse complement strand
GGCCCAATAAATAAGTCGCTAGCTTTGTCATAATGATTGATTGTGGAGCGTGATTGTTAATGATAGACCAGCTACCGCCGGTACCACAAAGATAATCAATTATCCTCCGCATCCCTCCCCCGCATTCCCCGCACGAGACGAGCGTCGTGGAGATACGGCACAACGGGCTGGCGAGGTTTGGCGAGCTCCACCTAGACCCCAGTGGCATCCTGTCGATGAGGCAGCGCGACGACAAGGAGTACCTCTCCTTCGGGGGGCTGTTTCCCACGCTGGACAATATCCTCTCGCTGTCGGCCGATACCATTCCCAGGATCCCTCAGGTCGGGAGGGTGACGGAGCAGTTTACAGGCACCTCTATGCCGTCGCTGGGGGAGACGCGCGAGCGCAGCCTCCTCTCCTCTGGCTCGTCGAGGTCGACCGTCGGCATGCAGATACAGATACGGGGGCGTATCGACCTCTCGGTCACTTCTCCTGCCCTGGCCGTGCCCGACCATCCGCCCTCTGGAGGGGGAGTGGCCATCCTGGATCCCTGGCTCCCCATATCCAGCCCCCCGATGGACCTAGTGCCTATGAACGGCTCTGCCAGGGTAGACCTGTACCTCTGTGTCGGGACGAGCAAGAGGCTCCTGGAGAGCTACCAGGTACAGGGTACCCAGACTAAGAGCCTTCAGGTGGACAAGAGCTGGACGACCAGCGAGGAGGGGGAGGTGTCTGTTGTGGCCGAGTGCTGGGCTCTGCTCCACGGCAGTGAGCAGAGGGCGATGGTAGATCTGTACGACTTTAGTCTCTCGGGCGTTAAGAGGCACGAGGACTTTGACCTGGTCAAGATCTCCCACGGGGGCATGGTGCATCTGTATGGCATCGATCGATATATCTACATCAGCAAAAACGACCCCAACGTGATGACCATCGGGGGCAATACCCTTCAGCGCGGCAACCACCGCCTCGAGGGCAACCTCGAGGTTACGGGAACCATTACGATGAGCGGAAGCCTAGCTAGGGGGGAAGTGAGTAAAATGGGGATCACCGTATGGTGCAATGGATGCAAGGCGATACCTGCGGGAAGATCTAATGGGTTCTCGGAGCTCCTCAGCGACAAGAGCTACAAGGTCTACCACAACGTCGGCCATACGCGCTACGCTGTGAGTATCACGCCCACGGAGGACACTGCGCCCATCTGCGCCTGTGTCATCGAGCGAAGGGCCAACTATTTCCGAGTGATGCTCCGCAAGGGCTCGGACTGGAATATGGCGACGAACAAGATCTCCTCCTCGTTTACGTACGCCATTGAGGGCAACTTGACCGCACAATAAGGCTAGGGGGCTAGCCCTCATTTGGACTAGCCCCCTATATGCTTAGGAATGTAGCAAGGCGGTGTTGTTAGTTGAGCCCCTTGGCCTTGAGCGCCTCGTACTGCTTGGCCGTACAGGGATGAGCCACGAAAGCTGAGGTAAAGACCTTGACCATGTCCTCGTAGCGCTCTTCTTTGTGCAAGCGCTGTGCCTCAGCGAAAGCCTCGTGGACTACTCGGTTAGGAATGTAGCCAATGGTATCGATTTTGTTATTCCCAATTTCAGTAAGCACAAAGTCCTTAGACGCCCCAAGGTCATCAACGATATTACCCATTTCGTCAATAATGGCGATAGCTCTCATCTTAATCGAGTTGGTTGCGTAGTCTTTGTACTCCTCGGAAATATGGAAGACGGCTTGATTATCCCCCCCCTAAAGAGGAGAAGCATATCCGTCATTCTTCGCATACACTCCTCGACGGAGATGGTTTCCTCGGTGGCCTCATCAGCTCGGAGAGACTTGAGTGAGGGGTTAGCCTTGACGTGGATGGTCATCTGCGTCATCACGTGGGGGATCTGTTGCTTGGGGTCGTCCTTACCGCAACCAACTAGGGTAAGGCTGACGGCTACAAGGCCCAGTAAATAAGTCGCTAGCTTTGTCATAATGATTGATTGTGGAGCGTGATTGTTAATGATAGACCAGCTACCGCCGGTACCACAAAGATAATCAATTATTAACCCTTGCTCCTGCAAGCAAAAACATGCCTAGCGATGGCAGTCGGGGTGCCAAAAGCCCCCCCCCTCCCCCCACACCCACAACCCTCAATTTATTATAGTACAACATCATCATGGAACGAACCAAAGAGATCTTGATCATCACGACATCGGCCATCGCGGCCTACTTCGACACGACCATTTCGTTTGTGTACGCCCTATTGCTGGGCTTCTTGTTTAACATCCTGGCAGGGCTCCGGGCAGACCAGGTAACTCTACGCATGGTGCGCTTCCCGCTCCCGAGTCTCTTGAACTATCGAGGCTCCAAGCTCAAGGATAGCCTCACCGAGCTCGCCCTCATCCTGCTGATCACCTACACGATCAAGAGCATCGTAGACCTCCTGCACTTCGACGACAAGAGCACCTATGCCGTGCAGATGCTCATTGCCGTGGCCGTCTACTATTACCTGCGCAATGGCCTGCGCAACCTCCAGCAGGCATACCCCCGCAATAGGTTCATCACGTCGGTGTACCACTTGGTCGCCTTTAAGTTTAGGGAGATCATGCCCAGCGTGGTGTCTATGGCCGTGAGCGTAGAGCCAGAGGCAGAGCAACCTGAGGGCGGGGAGGCCTCCTCAGAGCATACGAACCAGCGACAAGACAGCCATGGCAGATTATAGACGACTCATCCCCTTTG
>JBGYQR010000281.1:0-6918 GCA_041839075.1 Porphyromonas sp. | reverse complement strand
GTGAGCCACTCGATGCTACACTATTACTATCGGGACAAGGAGAGCCTCTTCTTGATGGTGCTGGAGGAGAAGGTCAAGACCATCCTACCAATACGGCAGAGGCTCTTGGATCAGAACCTCAAGGGGGTTGAGCTCCTACGAGGTCTAGTGGAGATAACGTTTGACTTCATGGAGGCCAATCCAGACTTTCTCGCCTTTATCATCAAGTGCCTCGATACGGACATCGTTAGCCGTAGACTGATCGAGGAGCGCTTTCGCCAGATGCACGAGACCGACTGCGCGCTACACGGTAGCCTTAGAGAGGCGATGGCCCGTGGAGAGATCCGGGAGGTGGATCCCGAGGATGTGCTCCTGAATATCTCGGGGCTATGTCATAGCACGATGATGCAGGCGAGGTTCTTTCGCCTAGAGGACGAGGAGCGTCGCGCCTACCTAGAGCGGCGTAGGCGTAGCACGACGGACTTTGTGCTGGCCGCCCTTACGCCAAGGCAAGGCTAGAGCGGTGGCAAGAGGGGGCGACAAAAGGGGGCTAATCCGCCCTGGGCGCGAGACCTCCATTCGGGGGCTAGTTAGAGCTCTCGGACGCTCTAGGTTAAAGCCCTTCGGCGCTCTAGGTTAGAGCCCTTCGGCGCTCTAGGTTAAAGCCCTCCGACGCTCTAAGTTAGAGCCCTTGAGAGGTCAAACTTACACCCCTCATAGCGCCTCTAGCCTCCAGGCTAACGGCCTCTATATAAGGCCTCCTAACATAAGTATAACGAGATACAACAAGGATAAATGAAACCAATCATGACAGGGATGCTGGCCCTAGGGCTGTGCACCCTCTACAGCCCCGCTTCGGCACAAGGGAGCGATACGCTACGCCTCTCGCTCGACGAGGCATTGCGCCTAGGGCTAGAGCAGAGTATAGCCATCGCCTCGGCAGACCTAGCCTCTCAGCAGAGCGAGTACACGCGCCGTGGCAACGTGGGGCAACTCTTCCCCAACATCAGCGCCTCGGGCGCTTATAGCTACGCCCTCAAGAAGCAGAGGGTCTACTTCGGCGGGGGAGACAACAGCAACAACCCCATGGCCTCGATGATGCCCGAGGATGGTATCGAGATGGGGCAGACGCACAATCTACAGGCTGGCGTCAATATGCAGATGCCACTCATCGCCCCCAGTCTGTGGGCAAGCCTGGGCGTAGACCGCGTCGCCGTGGAGCAGGCCCTCGAGCGTGCGCGTGCTAGCCGTGTGGACCTAACGGCCGAGATACGCAAGGCTTATCTAGCTGTCTTGCTCACCAGCGAGAGCCTAGAGGTCTTGGAGCGAAGCCTAGACAACACGCTGACGACCCTGGGCAATACTCGAGAGAAATACAAGCGAGGCCTTGTCGCCGAGTACGATGTCGTACGCCTAGAGGCGCAGGCGCAAAACCTCCGCCCCGAGGTGCTGAGAGCTCGTCAGGCTCATCGCCTGGCGGGGATGAAGCTCCTCGTGCTCATGGGGCAAGAGCCCAGCCGTCCGCTCGTCCTCAGCGAGCAGCTCTCCCAGTACGAGGAGCAGGTCTATCGGACGATGCGCCCACGAGGAGAGGTCGATATGTCGGACAATACGACCCTGCGCGGGCTGGAGCTCACGGGGCGCCAACTAGAGGCCGCTCTAAGGGTACGCAAGGCCGCCTTCATGCCGACGCTCGGGGTGGCGTTTAACTATACCTACAACTTCGCCAGCGATCAGTTCTCCCTCAGCAACAGCAAGCGCTGGTCTCCGTTCTCCAACATCAGCCTAAGCCTCAATATCCCTCTGTTTGCAGGCGGGAGCCGCTACTACGGCGTCAAGGCGACCAAGACACAGATACAGCAGCTGGCTCTGCAACGCGTGCAGGCCGAGCGCGAGGTGCGCCTAGGGCTAGAGAGCGCCCAGAGCGAGCAGCGTAGCGCCCTCGATCAGTACGAGGCCAGCCGAGAGGCAGTGCGCAGTGCCACCAAGGGGCTAGAGATCGCCCAGGTGCGCTACCGCACGGGCGAGAGCTCCATCCTAGAGCTCAATGATGCCGAGCTTGCCGACAGACAGTCGAGGCTCAACCTCAACCAGGCCATCTACAACTATATGGTGGCGACCTACAACCTCGAGCAACTCGAGGGCAAAGGGTATCAGACGGGTAGATAACATAGACAAACAATCAAAGACAAGATAATGAGAATAGCCAATCGTGGCCTGGCCCTCGGGGCAGGCATCTGTGCCCTAGTGCTGACGAGTTGCTCTAGTGGCAATAAGCAAGAGACCCAGACGACAAGCGGGCAAGATACAACGGTGCGCCGGGTAGAGGTCGCCTCTATCGCCACTGATACGATAGAGGTGAGCGAGAGCTATACCGCCACCATAGAGCCCAAGGCCTCCAACAACATCTCGGCTCAGACGGGAGGACGCCTGACCTACCTGGGCGTCCAGGTCGGCGACCGCGTCTCTCGTGGTCAGGTGCTGGCACGCCTAGACGATAGCCAGCTCAACCAAGCTCAGATACAGCTCAGTGATGCCAAGACTAACTTCTCGCGTGCCAGTGAGCTCTACGAGATAGGGGGCATCAGCAAAGCCCAGTGGGAGCAGGCGCAGAGTGCTATGCGCATCGCCGAGCAGGCCTACCACAACCTCCAGCGCAATACCATCCTGACGAGCCCTATCTCAGGGGTCGTAACGGCCAAAAACTATGACGTGGGCGACATCACTTCGCCCCAGCAACCCGTCGTGGTGGTGGAGCAGATCGTCCCCGTCAAGGCGATGATCAATGTCTCGGAGGCCTACTACCGCACCCTGCGCAAGGGGATGAAGGCAAGCCTAGAGATCAGCGCCCTGGGCGATACGCCCATCGAGGGCTACGTGTCCAATGTGTACCCCACCATAGACACCAGGACGCATACGATCGCCATCGAGGTAGAAGTGGCTAATGCCGACCAGCTCATCCGCCCCGGCATGTATGCGCGCATCGGTCTCGACCTGGGCAAGAGAGAGGCCCTGCTGATGCCCGATGCCGCCCTGCAACGTATGCCTGGCAGTGGGCAGCGCTATGTGTATGTCTACAAGGCGGGTGTCGCCGAGTATCGCCCCGTGGAGGTGGGTGCGCTCTATGGCAGCAGGTATGAGGTGCTCTCGGGGCTGGAGCCTGGGGAGCAGGTCATCACCTCGTCGCCATCGTCTCTGACCAGCGGAGCTCGCGTTAGCATCGCTCAGTAATGTAGCACTAGGGGAGGCGTATCCTCGGGGCAAGCCTTGAGGAGGGTACACCTCCCTGGATAGACAAACCTATTTAGTATGAGTATATACGAGACAGCGGTCAAGAAACCCATTACGACGGCACTCATCTTCGTAGCCATCGCCGTCGTGGGGCTCTTCTCCTTCACGAGGCTGGCCACCGAGCTGATGCCCGAGACGGATACGACCGATATTATGGTCATCACAGCCTACCCCGGTGCCAGCGCCGAGGATATAGAGAGCAACGTGACCAAGCTCCTGGAGAATAGTCTCAATAGCGTAGACAACCTCAAGGACATCACCAGCAAGAGCCGAGAGAATACCTCGGTCATCACCCTCAAGTTCAACGCGGGTACCGACATCGCCGAGGCTACCAACGACACGCGCGACAAGATAGACGCCGTACGCTCGACCCTCCCCGAGGGTACGACGACCCCGATTATCTTCAAGTTTGGCACTAGCGATATCCCCATTGCTATCCTCTCGGTCGAGAGCCAGGAGAGTAGCCCAGCCCTCAAGAAGATACTCGATAGCGAGATCGTCAATCCGCTGGCACGTCTCGAGGGCGTTGGCTCGGTAACCATCGCTGGTGCCTCTGAGCGCGTAGTGCAGGTGTACTGCGACCCTATGAAGCTCGAGAGCTATGGGCTGACCCTGGCCACAGTAGCTCAGGTGATTGCGGCCGACAACGCCAATATCCCCGCTGGGCAAATAGACCTGGGCACACGCACCAACTCGATCCGTGTGCAGGGCGAGTACGCAGACCCCTTGGAGATGGCGCATATCGTACTGGCCTCGGTCGCTGGGCGTAGCATACGCCTCTCGGACGTAGCGACCATCAAGGACATTACTGCCGAGCGCCAGCAAGAAAACTATACCAACGGGCAGAGCGGTGCCATCATCGTCATCAACAAGCAAAGCGGTGGTAATGCCGTCGCCATCTCTGAGCTGGTGCGAGAGGAGCTGCCCCGACTGCAAAAGAACCTCCCCAGCGATGTGCGCATCAGCTACCTGATCGACACCTCGTCGTTTATCACCAACACGATCAATAGCCTCCAGGATACGATCCTCATCACCTTCATAGTCGTGATGATCATCGTCTATATCTTCCTGGGGCGTAGCTCGGCTACCTTCATCGTAGTGCTGACGATACCTGTGTCGCTCATCGGTACGTTCATCTACCTAATGGCTTCGGGCAACAGCCTCAATATCATTACCCTATCATCACTCTCGATTGCTATCGGGATGGTGGTCGATGATGCCATCGTGGTGCTGGAGAATATCACGACGCACATCGAGCGCGGGAGCTACCCCAAGCAGGCTGCCGTACACGCTACCAACGAGGTGGGGGTGTCGGTGATCGCCTCGACGCTGACGATGCTAGCCGTCTTTGTCCCTCTGACGATGATCGAGGGCGAGAGCGGACTGCTGTTTCGTCAGCTCGGGTGGATGATGACCATCGTGATGATCGTCTCTACCATAGCGGCGCTCTCTCTGACCCCTATGCTCGGGTCTCAGCTACTGCGTCGCAACAGCAAGCCCAATCCCGTTTCGCTGAAGCTACTGGCGCCCTTCAACCGCTTCCTCGATAGGCTCGACGCCAGGTATGAGCGCTTCCTCGGCTGGACGGTACGCCATCGTCGGGCAACGATATTCTCAGCCCTAGGGCTCTTCCTCGGTAGCTTGCTCCTATTCCCCCTGATCAAGTTTGAGCTAATGCCTAGCCAGGACGTTGGCTTCATGGCCGTTACCGTCGAGATGCCTGTCGGCACTTCGACCGAGGAGACCAAGGCCGTGATGCTCGATGTCGATCGACGCATACGTAGCGAAATCTCCGAGGTAGCAACGACCGCCATGACCGTGGGGACGGCCGACTCGGACAACGCCTGGGCATCGATGCAGGACAACGGCTCCAATATCGCCCTCGTGCGCGTAGGCCTCGTCCCCCTTGCCGAGCGCGACCGCTCTCAGGAGGAGGTACAGCAGAGCCTAAGAGAGCTCCTATCGACCTACCCCCAGATCAAGAGCTATGCTATGCTGGCCGTGGGCGGGAGTGGCAACCAGGGCGGTAACTCCATCGAGATAGATGTCTATGGGCACGACTTTGAGCAGACGGATGCTGTGGCCAAGGATATAGAGCGCCAGCTACGCGCCTACCGCCTTGAGGATGGTAAGGCTCTGGTCTCTGAGGTGTCGTCGTCGCGCAAGGAGTACACGCCAGAGCTACGCTTTGTCTTCGATAGGCAAAAGCTGGCGGACAATGGCCTCACGCTGGCTGGAGCCTCCTCCTACCTGCGCAATGCCATCAATGGTACCATAGCCTCGTACTACCGCGAGGATGGCGATGAGTACAAGATACGCGTTAGCCTAGACCCTCAGTATCGCCGTAGCCTCGAGGACATTAGCGACATCCTTGTGCAGACGCCCCAGGGAGCTAATGTGCGCCTCTCGGAGCTCGGGCATATCGACGAGTCCTATACGCCACCGACCATCGACCGCAAAAACCGCTCGCGCGTCGTAACGCTATCTGTCTCTGGAGCTCCAGGCGTGGTGCTCAGTGAGGTGGCCGAGGCTGCTCAGAGCGTGATCTCCTCAACCGACATCCCCAGCAATATCACGACCTATATCGGGGGGGCGTATGAGACACAGCAGAAGACCAATCAAGAGCTGACGCTCCTGCTGCTGCTGGTGCTGCTGCTGGTCTTCATTGTGATGGCGGCTCAGTTTGAGAGCCTCTCGCTCCCCTTCGTCATCATGTTTTCCGTGCCGTTTGCCTTTACGGGCGTTTTCCTCGGGCTGGTGGTTACTCAGATACCGCTCGGGTCAATGGCCTTCATTGGGCTCATCATGCTGGTGGGTATCGTGGTCAAGAATGGTATCGTACTCATCGACTATACGCTCCTGTTGCGCCAGCGTGGCTATGGCGTGCGCCAGGCTGTGCTCAAGGCAGGCCGTAGCCGTCTGCGCCCCGTGCTGATGACGACACTCACCACCGTGCTCGGGATGGTGCCTATGGCTATAGGCGTGGGCGAGGGCTCCGAGATGTGGCAGTCGATGGGCGTTACGGTGGTCTTCGGTCTATCGCTCTCGACACTGGTAACCCTAGTGCTCATCCCTACGCTGTATGCTGCTATGGAGGCGCGCTTCATCGTGCGTGACCGAGCCCAGCATCGCAAGCGCCTCTTGCGCAAGGGGCTCGTCTCCTCCTCCTCTTCCAACGAATAAAAACTAGCAATATGACTATCGAACACGAACCTCTCAAGAGCGTCTTCATCGCCTACAACCAGGCCTACCATCCGCTCATCCAGCGCATCCTCTCTAAGCTCAGCCTCAAGGGGTACACCAGCTGGAACCACATACAAGGGCGAGGCACTGATACGGGCGAGCCCCACCTGGGGAGCCACGCCTGGCCGACGATGAACAATGCCATGCTCGTCGTCGTACCCGAGCGCAAGCTACAACCCCTGTTGTACGAGCTGCGAGATCTTGACGAGGCCACTCCCGAGCAGGGACTGCGCGCCTTCGTCTGGAGCATCGAGCAGACGATCTAGCCCGAGCCGTTGTGGGCTCCCCAGCTAGCCCCGAGATAGAGAGACCTATCCTATATAACGAATGAGCTTCGCCCTCCCTGGTCGCTGATAGGTCAGCACCAGGTGAGGGCGGAGCCTTATTCTCTAGTGTCCTGAGGGT
>JBGYQR010000280.1:0-3352 GCA_041839075.1 Porphyromonas sp. | reverse complement strand
GCACTTGCCCTGGCCTCTCTACCGCCCAACAAGAAGGTGATGAATGACCAACCCAGGAGCCAGTCTGCCAATATCATCACGCCCGCCATGGGTAGACGTATCTTGGGGCTGGGCTTCTTCTTCGTTGCTCTGCTTTTTGTAATCTTGCGCTACCTAGGAGCTATCGATCTCTCGTCCTTACTTGACGTACGCTTGGCTGATATAGGAACTTCGATTATGTCTACTGGAGGCCAGAGGGAGCTGACGGCATACGAGCTGACGGTCTTCTTCGTCTTTTTCGTCTTCTTGCAGTTTTGGAACATGTTCAATGCCAAGGCGTACAGCAGTGGCGACTCGGCTTTCTCGGGATTAGTCTCGGCTCGCAATTTCCTCTTCATCGCCGGTGTCATTGTACTCGGGCAGATAGGTATTACGACCTTTGGGGGGCAGATGTTCCGCGTCGTTCCTTTGGATGCAGAGACCTGGGGGATCCTCTTCTTGATCACAAGTCCAGTGCTCATCGTTGGGGAGCTGATTAGGTTCTTGACCAGCAAACGTACCAAGGCCTAGCGTGTTTCTCCTGGGCTAGCTACTATGCTGTGGCTGCTCAGAGCATCTAGACTAACATAAACAATCATTCCCCCTCTGAGGAGAAGTTTCAGAGGAGGCTAATAGCGAACTAACAATGAAGAAGATTGTACTCCCCCTATTGATGGGGATTGCCCTCGTGGGCTGGGAGGCACAGGCTCGTATCCCAATGCCAGATAAGGTGCAGATTACAGCTACCGATACTTGGGAGCTACCAGGTGTCTTTCAGTCCTGGTTGTTGGAGGAGGGGTTTCGGCCCAAGCAAGAGGTCGATGACCATTTTATAACCTACCTATTCAAGTACCAGGGGCGAGATATGCAGCTGGCATTCAGCAAGGATGATCGGCAGTTTTATAACCTTGTCGATTATATAGTCATGTCGTCTGAGAATACAGGCCAGGGAGGCTCTGTCTCTGAGGAGGATATGTATCTGCGCCTTCAGGTCGTCAATCAAGTGTCCTCAGAGCTGAAGGTCGTCAAGGCCTATCTCGATGAGGATGCTGATATAGTGCTGAGGATCGAGCTCTTCGATGATGGTACGCCCAACCCCAAGGCTGTGATGGAGCGCTATCTAGACGTTCTAAGCGAAGCCATCCAAAGCGCTACTAATTTGTATTGGAGGCTTAAAAAGGATCGCCAGCAGGTAGAGGCCGAGTAACTTACGTCGCCATCTAGGCGACCCTCCATCATCCGAGCCATTGGGGGCTCTAGGCTAACGTCTCGCGATATAGCGAGTAGCCTAGAGCCCCCAATGGCTTTAAGTTGGAGCCCTTCTACGCTTTAGGTTAGAGCCCTCAAGGGCTCTAACCTAAAGCGTGGAAGGGGGATAATTTGATAGCTCTCTTGGGCTATCTTTGCCTTGCCTTGGCTTACTTCTTTTATGGGCTTACTCTCGGGGGCGCCTAGCATAGTCCAACTATGTATAATGTACGTTGGGTCTTGTCTCTGTCTACAACTCTGTTTCTTGAGTGTTTCTTGCCACGAGCTCTGCGATGATGACGCCTGCTCTTGAGGTACGGTGCTCGGCAATGGGCAGGTGGTTGTTGGTTAGCCTTGGAGGCGTGGGTAGCCCGAGGTCTAGTATCGTTGCGATCCTGATGCTGTACTCGTTGCCTCGTACCAGGCCGTACCGCCCATAGCTTGCACCAGCGTCCTCGAAATGCCGTATGTATATGGTGTAGTAGCTATACGCCTCTTTGTAGAATTGTAGCTCTCCTTTGTCGAAAGGCTGGTTGAAGCTCTCCGCCGTAATCTTATGTTGCTCAATGGCTTGCTTCAGCCCTTGAGGCATCGCCACTCTCCCGGCAATCATTTCCTTGACTAGGCTCTCCTTGTATAGCTGTCCGCGATACTTGACGAACCCCTCTTGCGCCCCGAGCTCCGTAATGCCCTGGGGAATATATGGGTACCTTACCACCAGACAGGGGGTAGTCCCTTGGGCGAAGGCGTACTCCGGCAGTGTCGCCTCCTTGATGTATAGGTAGGCCTCCGTTAGGTCTTGACTAGCCCGCGCCTTGTCTGGCTTTATGGGGCACCATATCTCGGCATGCTTGAAGAAGTCTGGGGTTTCCTTTCGGTGCTGTATCCATGGGCTAGAGTCTTCGGGTATTTGGCTTGTCCACTGGCTCCACAGCGGCGATTGGGCGTACCTCGAAGCCCTTGGGCTCCCGTCGCCATAGACTTCCATCACTCCATTGCTTCTCTTGGCCATCTGCCTCATGGGGAAGGTCTCTACTTGTGTCCCCACGATGGTGTAGCTTGGCGAGGCGCTCCCTTTGGTTCCTCCGCCTCTTAGCTCGGGATCTCCGAAGACGTACACCCGCGCCAGGGTTGGCTCAATGCTCACGGCGATGGGGTCTTGCGCGTCGGTGAAGCTAGAGGCGGGGATCTCTACGGCTCCTTGTTCGTTGATCATGGCGACGAACTGGCATTTGTCCTCTTGGCTACTGGTCTTGGTCATGAAGTCCACACTGCTCCACTTTTGTCCTGTGCTTATAGTAGGCTCAGTGGCGCTCCCTTTTGCGTGATCCGCGCGATGGCAGGGCTTGGGTTAGCGATGGCTACGAGCAGGTAGTCCCTGGGGGGTAGCTGGGTGGTAATCCTTTGTAGGCTCTCGGGGTCCGTGATGGCGATAGTCCTCACTTCCTGCACCGCTGGGGAGGCACCGTTGTCGTAGAATACTAGCCTTAGGCTCTCGAGGCTTGTCATGGGGTCAATGTTTCCGCCTCTCAGCGCTACACTATTGGGTAGGTTGATGACGATGCTTATCTCTTTGGATTCAGGTTCGTCTGGCTCGTCGTCTAGCCTTGGGGTGTGTCTCTGGCAACAGCCTATGCTGAGCAATCCTAGGAGTAGTAACGTTAGCGTTCGATGTGGTTTGATTGTGTCGTACCTCATAGTACACTATGCTTATTAGTTTATTGTAATAGATTGGCTAATTGAGTTGTGTTAAGCAAATGTATGCGAAAGATCTGTAAGCTCCAAGCCCCCCTATACGGAGGGAGGTATTCTAATGCAGGCGTCCCCCGGCCTCGAGGCAAAGAGCGACCTGTTGGCAGGTTAGCATAGAGCAGGCATTGGGGCGCGGGGGAGAGGGGGATAGCTGGGGCTATTGGGGGGAGGAGGGGGGTGATAGCTGGAGGGCTTGCCCGGTTGCGATGGACTGGGCAGAGAGAGGAGTGATACTACTCCACAGAGCTAGGTCTGACAGAGTGATGGGATATACGGCCTCTCCTTGTAGGTCAGCGATGAGGCAACGCAGCATGACGTAGTCCATCCCCTGGTG
>JBGYQR010000279.1:0-4349 GCA_041839075.1 Porphyromonas sp. | reverse complement strand
GGCTCATGTCGATGCAGAGCGCATGCTCAAGGTTAGGCGCTATATTGTTGGTCTTGTTGTGCTTACGATGGTGCCTGCGGCCTACATGACCGTGCAGATTGTTAGGGATAGTATCACGGACAATAACGTGAGGCACTTTGTAAAAGATAGATTGGCCTTCCCAGGTACACAGATTATCTCCCAAGACTACAACGCCCAGGAGCGATGGCTGAGCGTGGTGGCTGTGGGCAAGATCATCTCTACCGAAGAGCTCGATAGTGTAAGTCAGTTTCTCGAGGGGTACAGCCTTGGTGGCTATCGTCTCAACGTCATCCAAGGCTCTCAGTCGGATAGCGTGCTGATGCTCAACCAAAAGCTCAACAGCGCCATGGTCTCGAGCAACCAGCGGGAGCAGCTACTGGCAAGTCAAGCTGAGCGCCTCAGTCAGCTCGAGGGCGAGCTCGCTGACTACCGACGCTACGAAGAGCTTGCTAGAGAAATAACGGGTGAGCTGAGAGTGCTCTTCCCTCAAGCTAGGGCGATAGCGCTCTCTAAAACCAAGGGGGTTACTGTAGACTCGCTCCCTGGGCAAAGCTATATCCTAGCGGTCGTAGACACAGAGCGCAGGCTGCCTACCTCTGCCCAAGCGACGCTACACCAGTGGCTCAAGGTGCGTATTGGAGCCGATAGCCTTCGCCTGCTAACGACACCATAGCTCGGCGTGGGGCTAGCAGGGTGGAGGAGGGAGTGTCTCTCACTATCCAGCTCCCTCGGTGGCTCTGCGACGACTAGGGGGTAGCAGGGGTGGCGGATTTTCATTACCTTTGTTTGTCATAAACAGAAATTTTATCTCTAAGTAATGAGCGAAGAAATCAATGATATAGAGCAGGGTGCAGGCTATTCGGCCAGTAGCATCCAAGTGTTAGAGGGGCTAGAGGCAGTACGCAAACGCCCTGCTATGTATATCGGTGATATTGGAGAGAAGGGCCTACACCATCTTGTCTACGAAGTCGTAGACAACTCTATCGACGAAGCGCTGGCGGGCTATTGTACCGACATCCAGGTCTTTATCGGAGAGGACAACTCTATCGAGGTGCGCGACAATGGTCGAGGTATCCCCGTCGATCTTCACGAAAAGGAGGGCAAGAGCGCTCTGGAGGTCGTGCTGACGGTGCTACACGCCGGGGGCAAGTTTGACAAGGGCTCCTACAAGGTGTCGGGTGGTCTCCATGGTGTCGGGGTGAGCTGTGTCAATGCACTCTCTACCTACCTCAAGGCTCAGGTGCACCGCCAAGGGCAGGTGTACGAGATGGAGTTTAGTTGTGGTGTGCCCACCACGGAGCTGACGACGACAGGCACGACAGATCGTACGGGTACGACGATAGTCTTCAAGCCAGACACCTCTATATTCATCACGGGGGAGTACAAGTTTGAGATCCTCTCCAACCGACTGCGCGAGCTTGCCTACCTCAATGCGGGTATTCGTCTGACGCTGACGGATCGTAGGGTGGTACGTGAGGATGGGTCGTTTTTGAGCGAAACCTATTATAGCGAGGAGGGGCTCAAGGAGTTCGTCCAGTACATCAACAAAAACAAGGAGGGGCTCATCGGGGACGTTATCCATATCACGACAGAGAAGCAGGGCATACCCGTAGAGGTAGCCATGACCTACAACTCGTCCTATACGGAAAACGTTTACAGCTACGTCAATAACATCAACACAATAGAGGGGGGGACGCACCTGGCAGGCTTCCGCCGAGGACTGACCCGTACCCTCAAGAAGTACGCGACCGATACCAAGGCGCTCGAGAAGGCCAAGGTAGAGATCACGGGCGATGACTTTAGAGAAGGGCTCACAGCTGTCATCAGTATCAAGGTGGCCGAGCCCCAGTTTGAGGGACAGACCAAGACCAAGCTGGGCAACAACGAAGTCATCGGAGCCGTAGATATGGCGGTCAGCGAGGCTCTAGAGGTCTACCTTGAGGAGCACCCCAAGGAGGCGAAGATCATCGTCGATAAGGTGATACTAGCCGCTCAGGCACGACATGCAGCCCGCAAGGCTCGTGAGCAGGTGCAGCGCAAGTCGCCCCTCTCGGGCGGTGGCCTGCCCGGTAAGCTCGCCGACTGCTCCAGCAAAGACCCCGAGCAGAGTGAGCTCTTCCTTGTCGAGGGAGACTCGGCCGGTGGTACGGCCAAGCAGGGACGCGCTCGTGAGTATCAAGCCATCCTGCCCCTAAGGGGTAAGATCCTCAACGTAGAGAAGGCCATGCAACACAAGGTACTAGAGAGCGAAGAGATACGCAATATCTATACGGCGCTGGGCGTTACCATTGGTACAGAGGAGGACAGCATGGCGCTCAACCTCTCCAAGCTACGCTATCACAAGGTGGTGATCATGACCGATGCCGACGTCGATGGTAGCCATATTGCTACGCTTATCTTGACGTTCTTTTTTCGCAATATGCGTAGCCTCATAGAGCAGGGCTATGTGTATGTGGCGACGCCTCCCCTGTACCTCTGCTCACGAGGCAAGGTGCAGGAGTATTGTTGGAACGATCAGCAGCGTTTGGCTTTCATCGCTCGTCATGCCGATGGCGACGAGTCCAAGGTCAAGGTGCAGCGCTATAAAGGTCTGGGTGAGATGAATGCTGAGCAGCTCTGGGAGACAACGATGAACCCAGACAATCGTACGCTCAAGCGCATCACGATCGAAAACGCTGCCGAGGCAGATCAGATCTTCTCGATGCTGATGGGGGATGAGGTAGCTCCCCGACGCGAGTTTATCGAAGCGAATGCTACCTATGCACGCATTGATGCCTAACGCTTAGCGGGTATAGGCTCAGGGCGATAGACTATTACGACACAACTATTTTAATATGGCACAGCAAGAAGATTTGTTCAAGAAAGTCGTCTCACACTGCAAAGAGTATGGCTTCGTATTCCCCTCGTCGGAGATATACGATGGCCTGGGGGCAGTCTATGACTATGGACAGCTCGGCAGTGAGCTCAAGAACAATATCAAGCGCTATTGGTGGGATGCTATGACCCTACTACAAGACAATGTAGTGGGCATAGACTCGGCCATCTTCATGCATCCTAAGATCTGGAAAGCCTCGGGACATGTCGATGCTTTTAATGATCCGCTCATTGACAACAAGGACAGCAAGAAGCGCTATCGTGCAGACGTCCTCATCGAGGAGCATCTAGCCAAGATTGAGGAAAAAATATCCAAGGAAGTAGCCAAGGCAGAGAAGCGCTTTGGTGAGGCTTTTGACGAAGCACAGTTTAGGGCTACCAATGCTCGTGTGCTCGAGTATCAAAGCAAATGGGACGCGATCCATACGCGCTTTGCCACAGCGCTCAACGATAGCAACCTCGAGGAGCTA
Source organism: Porphyromonas sp. (assembly GCA_041839075.1). Taxonomy (GTDB): domain Bacteria; phylum Bacteroidota; class Bacteroidia; order Bacteroidales; family Porphyromonadaceae; genus Porphyromonas. Next base: position 984 of record JBGYQR010000279.1, on the reverse strand, counting down.
CGCCAGATCATCATCGACTGCGAGATCGTGTGCCCCATTAGCGGTTCGCGCAATTGGACGGAGGTTAGGCAGTTTAACCTGATGTTCGCCACCGAAATGGGCTCTACGGCTGATGGGGCTATGAAGGTGTACCTGCGCCCAGAGACGGCTCAGGGTATCTTCGTCAATTACCTCAATGTACAGAAGACGGGGCGTATGAAGATACCCTTCGGTATCGCGCAGATTGGTAAGGCCTTTCGTAATGAGATTGTCGCCCGCCAGTTCATCTTCCGCATGAGGGAGTTTGAGCAGATGGAATTGCAATTTTTCGTGCGACCAGGGGAGGAGTTGCAGTGGTTTGAGCGCTGGAAGCAGACTCGCCTAAGATGGCACCAGGCGCTCGGGCTGGGCGACGAGAAGTATCGCTATCACGACCACGAGAAGCTCGCTCACTACGCCAACGCAGCCACGGATATAGAGTTTGAGATGCCTTTCGGCTTCAAGGAGGTGGAGGGTATCCATAGCCGTACAGACTTTGACCTACGCAGGCACGAGGAGTTTAGTGGCAAGAAGCTCCAGTACTTCGACCCTGAGCTGGGCGAGAGCTATGTACCCTATGTGGTAGAGACATCTATCGGTGTGGACCGTATGTTCCTGAGCTTGATGTGTGGCTCGTATGCAGAGGAGCAACTAGAGGGAGGCGATACGCGTGTAGTGCTACGCTTGCCTGCACCCCTTGCCCCCGTCAAGCTGGCCGTATTGCCACTCGTACGCAAGGATGGCCTCGATGACAAAGCTCGTCAGATAGCCAGCGAGCTCCGCTTCGATTTTAATTGTCAGATTGACGAGAAGGATAGTATCGGCAAGCGCTACCGCAGGCAGGATGCCATAGGTACGCCCTTTTGCATCACCATCGACCACCAGACCATGGAGGACGATACGGTAACGATACGACACAGAGATACTATGGCTCAGGAGCGTATAGCGATCAAGGACCTCTCTAGC
>JBGYQR010000278.1:0-4391 GCA_041839075.1 Porphyromonas sp. | reverse complement strand
GGATGGCAAGCTCCTGGACGACGTTGTCGTCTCGGCCAAGGCTACCGAGGTCATCGTACGTGGCGATACCATCGAGTACAACGCCGAGAGCTTCAAGGCACCCGAGGGCTCCGCGCTCGAGGAGCTCATCAAGCGCCTCCCCGGCGCCGAGATCAACGAGTCGGGACAGATCACCATCAACGGCAAGACCATCAGCGGTATCATGGTCGATGGCAAGCGCTTCTTTGAGAGCGATCCCAAGGTCGCTGTCAAAAACCTCCCCGCCGAGCTCATCGAGAAGGTGCAGGTCCTCGACCGCCAGAGCGACGCCGCGCGTATGACGGGCTTTGCCGATGGCGAGGAGGAGACCATCCTCAACCTGACCATCAAGCCCGGGCGCAAGCAGGGCCTCTTTGGCACGGCCTATCTCGGGGCGGGCACCGAAGACCGCTACGAGGGCAATGCCATTGTCAATCGCTTTACCGATGGCAAGCAGTGGAGCATCCTGGCGGGTGCCAACAATACCAACAATGCGGGCTTCTCTGACATTGCCGCCGACGTCAGCAGCAGTGGCCTCTCGATGCAGATGAGTAGCAACCGCGGTGGACGCTTCGGCATGCGCAATACGGCCAACGATGGCGTTACGACCTCCAAGATCCTAGGCGGTAACCTCGCCCTGACGATCAGCCCCACTAGCGAGGTGGGGGGCAACGCCTTCCTCGGGCGTAGCGACAAGGAGCAGGTGACCAAGGGGGAGACGCTCAACCTGATCTCTACGGGCAACACCCGCGAGACTGGGCAGACGAGCGAGCTCAACACCAAGCACAACTACGGGGCCAACCTGCGCCTGGAGTGGAAGCCCGACAGCCTCACCGAGATCATCATCGCCCCCAGCCTCACCTACGGTACGGGCGAGGGTACCTACCTGAGCGAGACGCAGACGGTGCTGGACGAGACCCAGGCGCTCATCACGCGCAGCAAGCTCCAGCAGACTAGCGAGAGCAAAGACTATACGGGGCGCCTGGCCATAGAGGCTAGCCGTCGCCTAAGCGCCTCGGGGCGTACGCTGGCATTGTCGTTTTTTGGTAACCTCACCGGCAGCAATGCCCGAGGCGTCTATCAGAGCGATATATATACGGCCTCGACGGCGACCAGCAGTGTCATCGACCAGCTCCAAGAAAACGATAGCCGTAGCCGTAGCTTCCGCTCGCGCCTCAACTATGTCGAGCCTCTCGGCGGTGGCTATGCCCTGCAGCTGACCTACCAGCTCCGAGGCGAGTTTACCGACCGGGATCGTGTCTCCTGCGCCCCCGACGCTACGGGCGCCTACACCATCGAGGACGATACGTATAGCTACGACTTTAGCTCGAGCTACCTGGCGCACCGCATCGGCTTCGCCTTCAAGAAGGCCACCAAGGCCTCAGACCTCACCCTCGGGGTCAATGTCGATCCCTCTCGCCTGGAGAGCCTCACCAGGAGCGGGGGGCAGACGAGAGACATCGTGCAGAGCGTGGTCAATTACTCCCCCACGCTGAGGTATAGCTATCGACCCAGCAAGGCCTTCAACCTCAACCTCGACTACCGAGGCCAGAGCTTCCAGCCTTCGGTTAGCCAGCTGGCGCCTATCCAGGACGTTACCAACCCCCTGAGCGTCGTAGTGGGCAACGCAGAGCTCAAGCCAGGCTACCGCCACAACCTGTTTGGACGCCTGAGCCTCTTCTCGGCCGCCAAGCAGAGCTCGATGAACCTCTTTTTCTTCGGGCGCGTGGTGCAAAACGAGATCGTCGCCTCGACCCTCTACGACACCTCTTCGGGAGTGCGCACGACGACCTATACCAACGTCAATGGCAGTTGGGTCGCGGGCTTCGGGGGCTTCTTCAACACGCCCCTGCCTGGCAAGCGCTTCACCCTGCGCCTGGGCACGCAAAACAGCCTCTCCAACCAAATAGGCTTCTCGCAGGGGCAGCGCAACAGGGCGCGCACCCTAGGGCTCAACGAAAGCCTCACGCTGACCTATCGCCACGGCTGGCTCGACACAAGCCTAGGCGGTAGCTGGGGGATGAGCCGTATCACCAATAGCCTCGAGGGTGTCGCTGGGCAGACGACCCGCACCTATGGGGTCAATTGGGATACCAACATTACCCTGCCCCTCAACCTGGCCTTTGATAGCCAGCTACAATATCGCAAGACGAGCGGCTATGCCTCGGGCTTCAACGAAGAGCAGGTGCTCCTGAATATGGGGCTCGGATATAGCTTCCTCAAGAACAAGGCCGCCCTCCTGCGTGTTAGAATATATGACGTGCTAGGCAAGCAACGCAACGTCTACCAGACGGCGTCAGCAGTGGCTATCACCAACGAAGAGACCAATACGATCGGGCAGTATGCTATGTTGCAGTTCATCTACCGCTTCAATAGCTTCTCGGGCAATGCCTCTCGTAGCGATATGAAGACCACCTCGGGTATGGGCGGGCCTGGTGGGCCCCCTCCAGGGAGGTTCTAATAGACACTCCGAAAAAGGACTATTATTTTGATAAATAATAGATTGATGATTAGACGCGAAGTGGGCTGGCGCAGGGATGCGACAGCCCACTAACTTTTGCTGGCTAGCCCTCGGCTAACCCGTCCCAGCCTGGTCTAGGGCTGGGGGAAGCGCTTGTAAAACTCCGCCACCGACTCAATGCCCTTGCGGAAGAAGTCCAGGCGCATATTCTCATTGGGCGAATGGATGGCGTTGCTCTCCAGGCCAAAGCCCATCAGGATGGTCTTGAGCCCCAGCACACGCTCGAAGGTGGCGATGATGGGGATGCTACCCCCACGGCGTACCGCCAGGGGCTTGATGCCAAAGGCAACGCCTACGGCCTCCTCGGCGGCCTGGTAGGCAGGCAGATCGACGGGGCAGAGATAGGCCTCGCCTCCGTGCATGGGGCGTACCTCGACGCGGATATGTCGGGGGGCGATACGCTTGATGTACTCGACAAAGGCCTCGCTAATCTTGTGGTGGTCTTGAGCCGCCACGAGCCTGCACGAGACCTTGGCAAAGGCCTTGCTGGGCAAGACGGTCTTGGCGCCCTCGCCCTGGTAGCCACCCCAGATGCCACAGACATCGAAGCTGGGGCGACAGCTGTTGCGCTCGAGGGTGCTGTACCCCTCTTCGCCCCAGACAGCGTCTACGTCGATGGCCTCTTGGTACTTTTCTAGAGAGAACGGCACCTGGGCGATCATCTCTCTCTCGCCTGCCGTGAGGTCTACTACGTCGTCGTAGAAGCCCGGTATGCGGATGCGCCCGCGCTCGTCCTGCACCTGGGCGATGAGCTTGCAGAGCTCGTTGATGGGGTTGCCAACAGCGCCTCCGAAGTGCCCCGAGTGCAGGTCGCGATTGGGGCCTGTGACCTCTATCTCCCAGTAGGCTAGCCCTCTGAGCCCTGTGGTGAGGCTAGGCACCTCGGCGCTGACCATGCTGGTGTCGCTCACCAGGATGACGTCGGCACGGAGCATCTCTCGGTGCTCAATGAGGAAAGCCTCCAGGTGGGTCGAGCCTATCTCCTCCTCGCCCTCGAAGAGGAACTTGACGTTGCACCTCAATAGGCCCAGCGCCTTGGCCACCTCAAAGCCCTTGACCTGGATCATCCCCTGTCCCTTGTCGTCGTCTGCGCCACGGGCCCAGATGCGTCCATCGCGCACCTCGGGCTCGAAGGGGGCGCTATGCCACAGCTCTAGTGGCTCGGGGGGCATCACGTCGTAGTGAGCATAGACGAGGATGGTGGGGAGGCTAGCGTCTTGGATGTATTCGCCATAGACGATCGGGTGCCCCTCGGTCTGGTAGACCTCGGCACGCGTAGCCCCTAGGCCAAGCAGGTGCTCCTGCCAGTGGGTGGCGCAGCGCTGCATGTCGGGGCGATGCTCGGTCTTGGCGCTAACGCTAGGGATGCGGATGAGCTCAAAGAGCTCGCTGAGGAAGCGCTCCTCGTGCTGGGCGATGTAGTTTTTGATGTCGCTCATAAGTGGTTAGTTATTTAGTCGTGTATAGGTTTGTCGTTGGGGGTGGGATGGGGCGGGGGAACTCTCCCCCCCCCTCGGCTGGTCTTGTCGCCTGCCCCTTGGCTAGCTGGCCTCCTCTCGGGGCAGAAGCAGCGGAGCTCCAGCCAGCTGAGCGTGCAGGAGCTCTAGCGCCTCGTCTTCGGCCGAGCGCATCTGCTGGGCGTCCTCGTCGGTCTTGTCTTTGAGCCCCACCAGGTGCAGCAGGCCGTGGACGATGACGCGGTGCAACTCCTCGCCATAGGGCGTGCCGAGCATCTCGGCGTTGGAGGCGACGGTGTCGAGGCTTAGGACGATGTCTCCGCCCAGGCGCGTCCCGCGGGTGTAGTCGAAGGTGATGATGTCGGTGTAGTAGTCGTGGTCGAGAAACTCACGAT
>JBGYQR010000277.1:0-6875 GCA_041839075.1 Porphyromonas sp. | reverse complement strand
GTGTCCAGACCTGATTGGTTCCCTCCACTAGGATGTGTGGCTGTACGTATAGTACCTCATCACAAGGCGACCAGCCATCGGCCATCGCACGAGAGTACAAAAATGGCTTGATCGTAGAGCCGACCTGCCTGCGCCCACGAGAGACCATATCGTACTGGAAGTGGGTAAAGTCGATCCCCCCGACATAGGCCAATACGTGGCCATTATGCGGGTTCATGGCCATAAAGCCTGTACGCAATATCCCCTTGACATAGACGATCGAGTCGAGCGGACTCATCACCGTATCCTTGCCTCCGGCCCAGCTCCAGAGCTGCATAGCGATCTTCTCGTCAAAGCTCTTGCGTATCTCTCGCTCGCTCATCCCGGCCTCTTTGGAGGCACGCCAGCGTTCGCTTTGCTTGATCGCCCGCTCTAGGATCTCTGAGCGTTGCTGACTAGAGAGGTTGCTGGCAAAGGGCGCTGTACGACTACCACGCTTCTCTCGATCAAAGGCAGGTTGCATACTACCGCTCATGTGCTCGCGCACTGCCTCTTCGGCGTAGAGCTGCATACGATAATTGACGGTCGTATGTATCTTGAGACCATCGGTATAGATATTGTAATACGAGCCATCGCTCTTACGATTTTTGTTGCACCAACCATAGATGGGGCTATTGACCCACGCGGCGCTATCTGCCGAGTAGAGGTCTCCCTGCCAGCTGGCGTAGTCGCTACGCTTGGGCTCCTTGGCCATCAAGATGCGACGAAGGTACTCGCGCATATAAGGGGCAACACCATCTTTGTGATCCTGCCTGCGAAAATGCGTCTCTATGGGCAAAGCAGAGATCGAGTCGAGCTCAGCCTTGGACAAATGGCCTGCCTTGTGCATCTGAGCCAGGACGACGTTACGGCGCTTGAGTGGGCGATCGCTATTCTTGTGCAAGACGGGGTTAAACGATGAGGGATTTTGACACATCCCCACCAGCATCGCCGCCTCTTGTATATTGAGCTCTGATGGCTTCTTGGCAAAATAGGTCTGGGCAGCCGAACGAATACCCACAGCGTTGTAGAGGAAGTCAAACTGATTGAGGTACATAGTTAGGATCTCCTCCTTGGTGTAGAAGCGCTCCAGCTTGACGGCAATCACCCATTCGATGGGCTTTTGCATCAGGCGCTCACGCTTATTCTCAGCTCGTTTGGAGTAGAGCAGTTTGGCCAACTGCTGCGTGATGGTACTCCCCCCCCCTGCACCCGACTGGCGTAGGATACCCGTTTTGATGACAGCACGTACCAGCCCTCGGTAGTCAATCCCCGAGTGCTCATAGTAGCGGATGTCTTCGGTAGCGATCAGGGCGTTGATGAGGTTGGGCGAGATCTCGTCGTACGAGACATAGATACGATTGTCCCCACTACGGGCATAGGTGCCGAGCACCTCTCCATCGCTCGAGAGTACCTGCGAGGCATATTTGTCTATGGGATTTTGTAGCTGTTTGATGGGGGGCATATAGCCAATCCATCCTTGTGCTATTCCGAAGAAGATGACCCCGAGGGAGAGTACTCCCAGGGCAAATAGCACCCATATACCTATGATGACCTTCCTTCTCATTCGCTTGTTGCTTATACGCTACGTTATATTATCGTGCACTTTAGTTTCTTCGTCTCCACCCGGTAGGACCCTCTCGTCCCTGGGGTATGAGACCCTACAAATGTAATACAAGCAGGCCAGTCTACATTCTTTTCATGCCCTGCCCGTCGGTATTTGCACTCGGGTATTGCATTGTGTACTTTTGCCTCCCCGCAATATGTGGCACAATACGATCATTCAACCCATTCAAAGCCTATGCAGTTTCACAACAGCTCCGAAGCCATCGCCCTACTCAATCAGTGGGGACAAAGCGAAACGCCCTTTTTCTTCTTCGTCAATTACTCTGGAACGCAATGGTACGTAGCACCTTTGGATGCCGTAGACAAGCGCATCCTCTATCGCATACCAGGCCATAGCAACTACGACACGCCCTCTTACACACCCCCACACAACTATACCCCACATCGACTACTAGCACCCGAGCTGGAGGAATATGCTCAAGGGTTTAATACCGTACAAGAGGCCATCACCCGAGGAGAGACGAGGCTTATCAATCTCACCTGGCGGGTACCCTTTCAGAGCGACTTTGATCAAAGAGAGCGCTTTGCCCTGGGGAGGGAAAAGTATATGCTGATGGTAGAGGGGATGTTCTCCGTATTTTCGCCCGAGCCATTCATCGAGATTAAGGAGGGGCGCATCGCTACCTTCCCTATGAAGGGAACTATCTCAACCTCCATCCCCAACGCTGAGGCCGTCCTACTCGGCAGTGAAAAAGAGGCTAAGGAGCACGCCGATAGCGTAGCCCTCCTGACCGAAGAGCTCGAGCGTGTAGCCACCCAGGTAGAGACCGTACGCTACCGCTACTGCGAGACCATCGCCGATGGGCGTGTGATACAGACCAGCAGTGAGATCGCGGGGCGCGTCAAAGACGAACTAGCAGGGCGCTATGGTGACATCATTGCAGCCCTCTTGCCAGGGGGGTCTATCGCAGGTGCTCCCAAGGAGGCCTCCCTGCAAATCATCGCTCGAGCCGAGGCCTACGAGAGAGGGTTCTACACCGGCATCTTTGGGGTATTTGACGGCAATCGCCTCGACACCTCGGTCATGATACGCTTCTTGCAGTATGCCGAGGATGGGCAAACGTATTTCTTTGGGGGCGGAGGCGTTACGGGCAATAGTCGCCTAGAGAATGAGTACAACGAACTCCTGCTCAAAGCCAATGCGACCATCCTTTATTGAGACTATCCGTCTTGAGGACGGTCTACCTCAGCACCTGTACTATCACCAAAGGCGCCTAGAGGCTACCCTCGACCGATACTACCCCGAGCTGGATAAGCCGATTAAGCTCGCAGAGCTCCTCCCCAACGAGCTACCATCAGGTAGAGCCAAATGGCGCATCGTCTACACCGACCAAGTCGAGGATGTATCTGTCTTGCCCTACGAAACTAGAGTCGTAGATAGTCTACGGATAGTAGAGGCTCATGAGATAGCCTATCCATACAAAGGTCTAGACCGCTCTGCCATAGACGCCTGCTACCAGGAGAGGCAGACGTGTAGCGATGTGCTCATCGTCAGAGCAGGGCTACTCACCGATACCTCTATCGCCAATATCGCCCTGGGAGATGGATCGCTGTGGCTAACCCCTGACCGCCCTCTACTACCTGGTACTACTCGAGCACGATTGCTAGATGAGGGACGGCTCAAGGAGGCTGAGCTAAGGCCAGCAGACCTCAGCTCTTACCCGTTTATAGCACTTTTTAATGCCCTCATTCCATTCGGCTCCCTAGTGCTCCCGACTACTTGTATTAGGGGCTAGCTCCCCCTCCCAACACAACCTCCACACCCCTTTGAGAATGATCGCCTGGGGGCTCTAACTTAGACCGCCTGAGGGCTCTAGGTTAGAGCCCTCAGGCGGTCTAAGTTAGAGCCCTTTGGAGGTCTATCTCTACGCCCTCTCACTCAGCAGCTAGCGGGAGGCCTCCCTGGAGCAATCCCAGGTAACGACCACGTAGTCTAGCCGTACTTTGCCCCTTGATGTCCACCGGCTCAGGGGATTAGACCGAGTATATACTAACGAGGGGCTAGATGGCGTTTGTACTGATAGAGAGGTTTGAGCCTTGGCATTGCCCGCCACCTCGGGATATGGTGTAGCCACTGGACTAGGCTTTTTCATTATCTTTGTAGTCAGTTTTATAAATATTAGGATAGCCTTGGCCCCTGCGATCGATCTCCGAGATTGACCTATGGCATAGAGGTTAGGCAAAAGTGAGTGTAAGCATGAAGTCCAAACGAGTATTGTATATCTCTCAAGAAATCTACCCGTATCTCCCCGAAACGGAGATCTCAACCATAGCCCGTAAGCTCCCTCAGCAAATCATGGGACTGGGCAACGAGGTTCGTCTCTTCATGCCTCGCTTTGGCGTTATCAACGAGCGACGCAACCAGCTACATGAGGTCAAGCGCCTCTCTGGCATCAATATGATTGTCAATGACAACGACCACCCCCTCATCATCAAGGTGGCCTCTATACAAGCTGCTCGTATGCAGGTGTATTTCATTGACAACGACGATTTCTTCAAGCGCAAGAGCCTCTACGGAGCAAACTCTGCGGGGGCGAACGACAACGACGAGCGAGCTATCTTCTTCGTGCGTGGCGTACTCGAGGCGATCAAGAAACTCCGCTGGATCCCTGACATTATTCACTGCCAGGGGGTTTTCACAGCACTAGCCGTCCTCTACCTCAAGAAGGTTTACCAGGATGACCCCTGCCTCAAGAAGGCGAAAGTGGTCTTCTCCGTCTACCACGAGGCAACCCCAGTAGAGATACCCGAGAGCCTCTTTGAGAAGCTCAAGTTTGACAACATCAAACCCACGGCCCTGCAAGTGATGGATGGGCGCACGGACTCCGAGGCATTGCTCAAGCTGGCTATCACCTATGCCCATGGGGTTACGATGGGAGGCGCGCTCAGCCAAGAGCTACAAGAGTTCATCTCCCAGGCAAACAAGCCCGTGCTCCAGCACCCCACATCGGAGGAAGAGGAGTATGGTGCGAAATACAACGAATTCTACGACCAATTGCTATGATGCAAATACTTTATCGCTTAGCCCTACCCCTGTTAGGCATAGGCCTACTGACAAGTTGCGAGGATGAGCTGAGCCAAATAGGCGAGTCGATACAGTCTCCCCGAGACAAGATCGAGAGCCAGGTGCACTACCTGCAGTTCGAGTCCTCCTCTGTGCAGGCCAGCAGTATCTACACGGGGAGCTCTATCGCAGGGCTACTCGGGGTGATTCATGACCCTGTGTATGGCGACTTTGAAGCGGACTTTGCAACCCAGGTGCGCACGGCTCGCGGCTTCCAGTTTACCCAAACGCCCAAAGATGGGGTTATCGACTCGGTGCTTCTCAGACTAGTTTACAACGACTATGCTGGGCTACGCTCTGCCCCCTTGCAAATCAGCGTCTACGAAATGCCCAAAGGCTTTGCGGGCTCAGACTATTCGGAGACGTCCCTCAAGGAGTATGCAACGGCAAGCACCCTGCTTGGCCGTGCTAGCGTCACCCTAGAGAGCAACTCCAAGGGGCTACCAGGGGCGTCTGACACGACCAAAACGCGCTACCTCAGCATCGAGCTCAACGACGAATTGGGACAGCGCATCTACAACCTAAGCAAGAGCAACGTCGCGGCCTTTTACTCCCAAGAGACGTTTTCCAACCAAGTACTTGGCGGACTATACGTTACCATCACCACGGGTAGCGGTACCGTCATATATGTGAGCAACATCGACCTCGGCATCTATTACAGCTACGACAATAACGAGGGCAAGACACAGGTGGCCTCCGAGCACTTCGTCAATACCAAGCTCACGCCCCACACCAACGCCATCAGCAACACCTATATAGATGACTTGCTGAGCGCCAATGCCGACTACACCTACGTCAAGGGGCCTAGTGGAGTACAGACAGAGATCACCCTGCCCAAGGCTCAGATGGAGCGTCTGCTTGCTGGCAAAGAGGAGCTATCAGTCGGTACAGGGTGGTCTCTAGCTGACGCCCCCCTATCGCTCGTGGTGGACAACCCCGAGAACCTACTGCTCAACCCTCCCAGCTACATGATGCTGATGCCAACGGACTCTGTGGCAAGCTACTTCCGACGCAATATGACCGAGCGTACGCAGTCGTCTACAAGCTACCTGAGCAGTGTGTACGTGTCTCAATCGACCAAGTACAACTTCCACAACATCGCCCGCATGCTCACCGAGCACCTACGCAAGCATGCGTCCTATGATGCGACGGCCAAGCAGTGGACGGTGCAGGAAGACCTCAAGCTACGCGTACTCCCCGTAAGGAGATACACGACGACTAGCAGCAGTGGATCAACGGAGGTAACGACTGCGATCCACGAATATCTCTTCCCGTGCTTTGTACGCCTATCCAAGAAAAGTGAAAACCTCAAAGTAGGAGTGGTGTCGGCCGAGTTTAAGTAACTGCTGGAGACAGCAAGAGGTGAATGATACGCCAGAGGGAGCAATAGCGCAACTATGCCTCGTCTCCCCTAGTGATCATTCACCTCTTTCCTTGACTATACAAGATAGCTATACACGATATGCAACGTACCAAACTTATTCTCACCATCATCAACTTCCTTCAGTTCTTCGTATGGGGGGCTTGGATGATGACTCTCGGGCACTATGGCTTTGTCGAAAAAGGCTGGAGTGGTGCTGAGTTTGGATTAGTATTCTCTACGATGGGTATTGCCTCGCTGGTCATGCCCACGCTCTTTGGCATCCTGGCAGACAAATATGGAGTACACTATGTGTATGCCGCTTTGCATGCCTCCTTTGGGATTACCATGTTTTTCTTGCCTGGGCTAGATGCTCCCGCAGACTTCTTTTGGGTACTGCTCCTGGCTATGTGTTTCTACATGCCTACCCTCGGGCTCAACAACTCGCTAGGCTTCCTTGCGATCAAAAACACAGGTGGAGACCCAGTCAAAGACTTCCCTCCCATACGCGTATGGGGTACCGTGGGCTTCATCGTGGCCATGTGGGTAACCAACTACTGCACCAAGGACTGGGGGCTGGGATATAGTATCGCAGTCTCTTTTAAGATTGCGGGGGTGGGTGCTCTGCTGCTCGCTATGCTATCGGTCGTTACCCTGGATGGCATCGTCAAGAGAAGCAAGACGGCAGAGTCATCGGCCTCTACAAGCGATAGTGCTCCCTCGACCTGGGTAGATCGCTTGGGGCTAAGAGCCTTTGCCCTGTTTAGAGACAGGCGCATGGCTCTCTTCTTTATCTTCAGCCTCCTG
>JBGYQR010000276.1:0-3434 GCA_041839075.1 Porphyromonas sp. | reverse complement strand
GATAGCCTCTGCAATAGCACCACCATTGTCTATCCCAAAGGTAACGGACGAGGGCAATGCCGCAAACTCACCAGCCTGGAAACGGCTACGCTGGGACTCATCAGCAAAGAGCAATACGAGGGGTCTACCCCACTCCTCAAAGGCCTTCGATAGGGCTGATATATCCTTGAGGGCATGGTTGGTAGGCTCTTGCTGAGCTGCGATCACCCCGAGGACATAGTACCCTCGCCCAGTCGTAGCTAGTACAGACTGCGAGGTGGGCGTAACATTCGCCAGCAGAGCTTCGCGTCCTCCGATATGAGCAAAGCGCATCTCAGCGTCGAAGCTACCAATGACGGCAACTTGTGTGGTGTCCTCTCGCATCACGATGGGACGTACGGTCTCTCCAGTGCCACGCACAGCAAAGGCAGAGAGATGCGCGAGTACGCTACCACTAGCCATTCGGGAGCCACTCACCAGCATGTAGTAGCCCTCCTTTAGGGGTGTCCCCTCCTTAAACTTCCCAGCCCACGACGAACCTATCTCCATGCCGTTGTCCCCCTCATCGTAGGAGAGCAGAGTACGCTCACCATCCATATTGGAGAGGGAGAAATGCGTGTAGTACTTGGGGTTGTCTGTAATGGCTGTTGGCTCATAGGTCAGACGGAGCGTCCCCTTGTTGCCTGCATCGGTCGTGGCGCTGGAGGCGAAGCTAGCTCGGCTCCATTCGTGACGACCTAGGTCATAGTATTGTATCTCTCCCGTGATGGCATCCTCTCGAGCTGCCCAGCCCAGCGAACGGCACAGCGCGACGTAGAAGAGCCCCAGGGAACGACGATCCGCCCTACGGCTACGCCACACGCCCTCTGGAGAGATGGGGTACTGCATAGGGTTGTACTTATCGTCGATCTGTATATGCTCGGTACACCAATGGGCGATCGCCTCGGGAGAGCTGAGCTGGGCTCTGAGCTTATCGTCGATATGCTTGGCAAAGAACCCTTTGTATGGGGTCAGATGCTCATTGCTCACTCGAGGAGAATAGATGTAGCTCAGCTTAACGTCCTCCAGCTGTGCTAGCTCCCCTTGCGGTGTAGGCGTGTTGTAGAGGTGATCGTTGAGAACCTCAAGCGTGATGTCGCGACGGTCCTTGGCCGAGATTGCTTGCAGGAGCCCCCGAGCGAGGTCTTTGTCCTTCGCCTCGGAGAGGAATGTACGCAGCGTCAGCCAATTGCCTCGAGCATCAAGCCCCTCAAGCTGATGAGCTTGAAAATCCGCCACATAGGCATTGCGCACGGAGTCTTCATAGGCCAGGCGCACATTGCAAGCAGCTCGCTGGGCTTCCGTTACCAAGGGGAGCTTGGCCGCTTCGGCAGGGGGCACGAGGTCGAAGGTCATATCAAACTCCTGGCCACGCTTCTTGTCAAGCACAATCGTAATACCCGCATCCTTGCCAAAGGAGAGCTTCCCCACACCAAAGCGATAGCGATCTCCCTCTCCCGCAGAGGCAAACACCACCATATCCCCACGCCCTGCACGTAGCGAGGCTAGGCCATGGCGGTTCGTTTGCTTACGCACCACTGGGTAAAACTCCCCGTAGTTGTATAGACAAAACTCCACTCGAGCCTCGGGCACCAACCCGCCAGCAGTGTCTAGCACCTTGACCTCTGCCACAGCGCTAGAGGCATAGTTGTCAATGACGTTGATCTCCGTGTAGTACGCTGTGCGGTTGAGTTGCTCCTCGGGCCCATCATAGGCGCCATACACGCGGGTGTGCATCAGCATAGCACGAGAGGCGGGAGCATTGAACCACCCTAGGTTAAGCACAGGCTCCGGCTCGCAAGCCCCGAGGAAATACCACTTGCCATCCACCCAGGCCTCTACCCAGGCATGGTTGTCGTCCGTGTGCGCCCAGCGAGGCGTATAGACCTGCCTGGCTGGGATACCTACGGTGCGCAGGGCGGCTACCAGGAGCGTAGACTCTTCGCCACAACGCCCGTATGCAGAGCGGATGGTAGCCAGAGGCGAACTGGTACGGGAGTCGCTCGGAGCGTAGGTTACTCGCTCATGACACCAGTGATTGACCTCGAGGACAGCATCGTACATACTGAGGTGGCGCACCCTATCTCGTAGCTCCTCATAGAGCACGATACGTGCCGAGTCGAGACGCTCATTATTGACACGCGCAGGGAGCACGAAGTGCTGCCACTCTCGGGCTGGCACCGTCGCTCCCCAGGGCAACTCCCTCCTGGCTCTTAGGGCCAAGCGTGTATTCTCGAGGTGCATGGCTCCAGGGATGTCTACCAGGTCATTGGTAGGCATATAGGCATAGAGAAACTCCATGGCCTTACGCTCTGGGGCATCTAGCCCCTTGCTGTCCAAGACCGAAAAAAGGTTCCCCTCGGGAAAAACCTTACGCTTCTCCGCCAGCACCTTCTTGACCTCATCGGCTGAAGCAAAACTGGCACTGCAAGCTATCAGGCCCGCAATGCCAAGTGTTTTGAGTAACTGGTACATAGTCTAGTCTATATTGATGTGATTGATACGATCTATATGTCTATGCCCTCGAGACCTCTGAGGCGAAGCTCCTCGATAGGCAGGGATAAAGATACTAATCCTTCCGATAGATACGGCCTCTGCAAGTCTCGAGGTTTGAGCAGGAGGCTATCCCAGGCGATGAGGTCGGCATCCAAAGCGATACGTTCGGGGTGTCTATCTCGGCACTCAGGGGTACGCCCACAGCAGAGCTCTAGACCATGTAGCCACTCCTGCACCTGCTCTAGAGGCTGACGCGTACGACACAGAAGCACGGTGTTGCAAAATGGTGGCGAGGGATAGGGAAAATCGACTGGCTCTGTCTCTACGATTGCCGTCTGAGCTAGCAGGAATAGATGCTCATAGATCCTCTCCAGGGCATAGGGCAGATGTATCTCTGCCTCGTAGTTGCTCCCTAGGGTTATGAGCAATGTATGCCTCGGGCGATGTCCTCCTATCATCATTGCTGTACAGACTGCTGGATATGTACCGATGCCTCGTGGATAGAGCTATACAGCTCATGTACCAAGGTCTCAGGTAGACCGAGCGTCGCCCCCTGCCTAATGCGTTCCTCCAGTAGTGAGCGGTAGCGCTTGGGCTGCATGGGGCATAGGTTGTGCTCCCCTTTGAAGATCCCTATACGTCTGACGATCTCCATGCGCTTGCTGAACAGGCGGAGTATCTCGGCATCGACTAGATCAATCTCGTGACGTAGACTAGAGAGAGCTCCCTCATGCGTATCCTCGCAAAGCATGGGCGCCTTGAGGCGGGTGAGCATCTCGCCAAGCGTAGTGGGGGTAACCTGCTGGGCACTATCGCTCAGCGCCTCCTCGGGGCAGAGGTGACTCTCGATGATCAGTCCATCAAAACGCATCTCTAGGGCAAAGCGACTCAGCGGCTCAACGAGCTCTCGCTTGCCTGTG
>JBGYQR010000275.1:0-5106 GCA_041839075.1 Porphyromonas sp. | reverse complement strand
TGATGGCAAGGACTATCTCTCCTTCCCCGGAGCCTATGGCCCCACCATCGCTGTCTCGGCTATGGGCCCCAACGACTGGCAGATGGCTCCCTACTCCAACCGCGGAGCTTGGGTAGACATCATGGCGCCAGGAGGTGATGCCACCATCACGCGTGGGCAGGTGCTCAGCACGCTGGCTCCCGCCTCGACGGGCTCGCAGTATGGCTATATGCAGGGGACGTCTATGGCCTGCCCTCATGTGTCGGGGGTGGCCGCTCTGATCGTCTCGCACTATGGTGGCCCTGGCTTTACCAACAAGGAGCTGGAGACACGCCTGGTGGGCTCATTCCGTCCCAAAAACATTGATGTGATGAACCCCCGCTACGTAGGGCGCATAGGGCGTGGCTATATAGACGCCGGCAAGGTGTTTGCCGAAGATGGCAAGATCGCCCCCAACAAGGTGTCTGACCTGGCTATGGAGGGCATCTCGTTTTTGACGGCTAGTATGACCTGGACCTCTGTGGAGGACCGCGACGATACATTCCCCACAGAGTATCGTATCTATCTGAGCGAAACCGCCATCACGTCTGTAAACTACCTCGACGCCTACCACGACAAGGTCAATGGTACCTCGTACGAACCTGGTATCAAGCTCTCCTATGCCTTCAAGGGGCTCAAGGAAAACACCACCTACTACGTCGGCATAGAGTCGATAGACCGCTGGGGCAACGTCTCGGAGCTAACCCTCTCGGAGTTTAAGACGCTCAAGAATACGGCTCCTACGCTCTCGTCTTCTCAGCAGTCGGCCATCAGGGTGTTTGCCCCCAACAAGGTGAGCTTCACCGTAGAGGGCGCGGACGTGGATGGTCAGGACCTACGCTTCGAGGTAACGGGCGACACCAAGGGCGTGTCATACGTGCGCAAGGACAATACGCTGGCCTTCACCATCTCGGCCGTAGCACCTGTGGGCAAGTACAGCTTTACGGTCAAGGTCATCGATGAGCTAGGGGCTAGCGCTTCGCTCGAGATACCTTTTGAGGTGTACCAGTACAAGGCACCTGAGTTCGCCTCCAACGTCGGCTCCCAGGTCGTAGGCCTCAAGGGGCAGCACCAGGTCGATCTGGCGGCTCTGATCACGAATACCACAGGCAACACCCTCTCGTATAGCTTGACGACCTCGGACGCCTCTGTGCTGACGGCCTCTGTCTCTGAGGCTGGCGTGGTGTCGCTACAAGGCCTCAAGGTGGGTGTAGCGCGCGTATCGGTGGAGGTGACTGATGGCATCACGACGCTGACGACGAGCTTCTCTGTACGTGTGGCCGAGAACGCCTCAGACGCCATCTACTCGGTGTACCCCGTGCCAGCCAAGACGTCGATCAATGTCTCGCTCAACCCCAAGGTGACCAAGGCCACCATCGAGATCGTCAGTCTGATGGGGACGCGCGTCTTCCAGCAAGACTACACGCCTGCTGGGGCTGATGCTCTGCGCATAGGCGTGGCTCGCCTGACGCCTGGTATCTATACGCTCAGGGCGACGACCAACCTCGGGGTTTACACCAAGACATTCACCAAGATATAACCACTAAGCGCATTGAAACTATATTATGAAAAAGGAACTTAGCTTTCTGCTCGCCCTTGCCCTCTCGCTAGGCGCTACGGCACAGGCTCAGACGGTCGTGCAGGCCAGAAGTCTCCCCGTCCTGGAGATGGGGGCAGATGCCCGCGCCGTAGCCATGGGGGGTAATCACTATGGTACGAGCCGATCGGCACACCTATATACCAACCCCGCCTCGATTGTCTTCGAGCCAACAGGAGCGCTCATACACGCCTCGGCCTCATGGCGCCACCAGGCTGCTTTTGAGGGCATCTCGGGTAGCCTCGATACATACAGCCTCACGGGAGGCGTCCGTCTAGGCGACCACGCTATCATGCTCGGGGGGCGCTACTTCCAAAGCCCCAAGATCACGTCCATAGGTGGCAACGAGGCACTTGGGGCGAGCGTGCACCCCCGCGACTATACGATCGACCTAGGGTATGCCTTGCGCCTAGGTAAGCTCTCGCTGTATGCCATGGGGAGCTATGTCTCTAGCGACCTAGGGGTCTCTAGTGTCTCTGCCTATGGCTTTGGAGCGGGAGCCTTCTACCGCACTGAGTGGCAGACGCGCTCGGGCGGTGAGTGGTCTCTGCTGGTGGGGCTCAAGGGGCAAAACTTCGGCCCCAACTTCCGCTACTCTGGCTCTAGCTCAGAGTCGCAGATGCCCCTCTACGCAGGGCTCGGTGGCGAGCTCAGCTACGACGTGGCCGAGATGCACAAGCTGACCCTAGGCCTCGGAGGCGAGCAGTATATCTCGCCCTACCGCGCCAGGTCTACGGCTTTCCGAGGAGGCCTCGAGTACGAGTGGAAGCGTATGCTCTCTCTGCGCGCGGGATATAGGTACGACACCAACAAGGAGAAGAGCTTCTCCCTCGGTGCTGGTGTGCAGTACGGCTCCTGGACGCTCGACGCCGCTTTTGTAACGGCTCCGATCAAGGGCGCTGGTAATGCCCTGCATCTAACCCTAGGGTGCAAACTCTTTAGGGAATAAGCAATGACATAGTTTAACTCTAATAGAATCAACCAATTATGAACACAATGATTAAGTGCCTAGCAGGGCTCTTTGCCCTAATGCTACTCCTGCCTGCCTGTGAGCCCAAGGAGGATGTCATCGAGGAGATCTCTCTAGAGGTCTCGGAGACCTCAGTTACCTTGGCCAAGGAGGCCTCTGAGCGTAGCGTCTCGATCACGACGAACGCCTCCAGCTGGTCGTACATGTCTCCTCAGGAGGGCGAGTGGCTATCTTTTGCTCAAGAGGGCAATAGCCTCAAGATCAAGGCTGTGGCTAACCCTAACGGGGCGGATCGTAGCGGTGTCGTCGTGGTGCTCGCTGGCGATAAGCAGAGACGCATCACTGTACGCCAGAGTGCCTCTGATGCTACGCTCGAGATCGGGACCGAGTCGCTTAAGTTCTTTAGCGATGGAGGTAGCCAGGCGGTATCCTTCTCGGCTAATGGTGCCGTGACGGTAGAGCTGGCCAACGCCGTAGACTGGGTAACGCTTAGCGAGATCACCTCGACGGGCTTCAAGGTGGCCGTGGCCAGCAACCCCGACAAGGCCTCTCGCTCTGTCAAGGTAAACCTCACGGTGGGCACGACAGTCAAGGAGATAGAGATTACCCAAGATGGTATCCTCTACTACGTACTGCCTCTCCTGCAATATCCTATTACGACCCAGGAGCTGCTGGAGCAGGAGCAGGCACGCGGTAGCATCCCCACGATGTTCCCTGACGACCTCTTCAACACGAGCCTCTATCGTGTGCTGACCAAGAGCAAGATCATGCCTCTGATCCAGTACGAGATCCCCAAGACCTTCCTGGCTGTACGCTACGTCAAGGCCGTTGTGGTCTGCCGTGATGCTACCCTGGTGGTGGACAATGCGGAGTTTGACGCCTTCATGCAGGAGAACGGCTTTACCAAGGGGGCGGACAATACCTTCACGCTCGATCGGGCAGGCTATACCTTCACCGTCGGCATAGAGGTAAGCGAAGATGGAGGTGCTCTGCTCAATATGGCCATCGAAGAGATCCAGACCAAGGACTATGAGACCTTCTCGACCATCCCCCTCAATGAGAAGGTAGAGTGGCTCGCCTTCCTCGACGAGGCCAAGCACGGTAAGACCAAGGCAGAGCTCATCGAATACGAGACGGCTGAGGGTAGCACTGAGGTGCATAGCGAAGCTACTCATATCCTCTACGAGCTTGCCGAGGCCAAGAAGGTAGACTACGCCTATCGTGGCTACTACCTGGTGGCTGGGGCCAAGACGGCAGAGAAACCCTATAAGAATGAGGTCAATAGCCTCCGTGCCCTCGCCGATCTGACGCGCGTCTACTGGACCGATAGCGAAGGCGGGCATGTGCTCACTCGTGAGTTTAAGGCTCTGTGTGCACGCAACGAGATCAAGTTTTACCGCCGTGTCGCCAGCGGTGGCCGTATCATTGACGCCTTCTACCACGCACCCTCCAAGACGGTGTACATGATGACGACGACCGAGTTTGGCGGTAGCCTCATGGTCGACTTCCAGATCGCTCGCATGGACCTCGGTCTCTCCTCGACCTCTATCCGCACGATCCTCGACAAGGATCAGTACGTACGGAGCGTCAAGGCGACAGAGGCCAAGATCCTAAGTCTCATCAGACGTTAATAGTACCATAGACGACTAGCCAGTAGCAGAGGTCTCTCGTAGGCTCCCGGTCTGTGGGAGGCCTTTGCTCTTGGCCGTCGTTGCTACTCCCTCACCCACACCCATAGGAGCCCCTCTCTCTAGCCCCTAGCCTTATGGAGGCAGGCTGGCAAGAGGGGTGGACAACAACCGAATACAAACTTTATATCACAAAACTCTTAATACAACCGCTTGTTTATGAAGACAATAACAAGGTGCTTCTTGGGGCTACTGACGCTCATGCTCCTCTTGCCTGCTTGCCAGCCCAAAGAGGATGTAGTCGAGGAGATCCAGCTCGATGTATCTGAGACGTCGCTCTCCTTTGCCAAGGAGTCGGCAGAGCGTACGATTACGGTTACGACCAACGGCTCTAGCTGGTCGTATATCTCTCCGCAGGATGGAGCCTGGCTGACCCTCACGCAAGAGGGCAATACCCTCAAGGTAAAGGCTAGCGCCAACCCTTACAGCGCCGAGCGCAATGGGTCTATTGTGGTGCTCGCTGGCGATAAACAAAAGCGCGTGTCGGTGCGCCAGAGTGCCTCGGACTTTACCCTTGACTTGGTCGAGGAGTCGGTGAGCTTTGATAGCGATGGTGGGCGCAAGCAAATAGAGTTTACCACCAATGGCACGGTTACTGTCGAGTTTGCCTCGGAGGCCGAGTGGCTCGAGGTAAGCAATATCACCGATAGAGGCTTCGTGGCTACGGTGCAGAAAAATACTGAGCGTACCTCTCGCTCGGTGAAGCTACACGTTACGGCTGGTACGACTATCCGCGAGCTGGTGATTACCCAAGAGGGGGTGATGTACTACGTCCTACCTCTGCTTGAGGTGCCCGCCAAGGTGCGCGAGATCCTTCTGCTCGAACAGGCTCG
>JBGYQR010000274.1:0-6765 GCA_041839075.1 Porphyromonas sp. | reverse complement strand
GCGCTCTAACTTAGAGCCCCGAAGGGCTTTACCTTAGACCTCACAAGCGCTCTAACTTAGAGCCCCGAAGGGCTTTACCTTAGACCTCACAAGCGCTCTAACTTAGAGCCCCGAAGGGCTTTACCTTAGACCTCCCAGGCGCTCTAACTTAGAGCCCTTGGGAGGTCTTTTTGTCTACCCCCTTCCGTCCAAGAGGGGCGAAATGATTACCTTTGTCTTCGGTGCTCTCATGGAGATAGAGCCCATCCTAGCAAGACGTATTCAAGCAAAGCAAAGAATGAAACTACCCGTTTACCTATACGGCCATCCCGTATTACGTGAGGTATGTCAAGATATAACGCCCGACTACCCCGAGCTAGACAAGCTCATCGCCGATATGTGGGAGACCATGTACCACAGCGATGGCATCGGTATAGCCGCCCCTCAGATAGGCAAGGCGATACGCCTTTTCGTCATTGATGCCAGCCCTATGGGAGAGGACTTCCCTGAGTGTAAGGGATTTAGGCAAACATTCATCAACGCCCGTATCATAGAGCGCTCAGAGGCTCTGTGTACCGAAAACGAAGGTTGCCTAAGCATCCCCAACATTCACGAAAAGGTTGAGCGCCCCGAGAGCATCACCATCGAGTATCTCAATGAGCAGTTTGAGCCACAGCAGAAGACCTTCACAGGGTTCGCCGCTCGCGTCATCCAGCACGAGTATGACCATATCGAGGGCGTACTTTTCATCGACCATATCTCTGCCATACGCAAGCAGATGATACGTAGCAAGCTGATGAATATCACCAAAGGGCAGGTGCGCACCAGCTATCGAGTGGTGGCCGCACCGAGCAAAAAGCGCTAACGGCACTCTGGCCAGCCCCGGCTCAAGACGATAGACTACAAGGAGCCCTCTCTGCGTTGGATAGATATGAAGTACAACAAACGACTTGTCGCCCTACTGCTTGCCTGCTCCATCGGGGGTAGCGTATCGGCTCAGATAGATGTAGAGCATGTGATCTCTATCGGACGCAATGCCCTCTACTTCAACGACTATGTCGTATCTATTGGCTACTTCAATCGGGCTATCGACGCGCGCCCCTGGATCGCTGCACCCTACCTATATAGGTCTATCGCCAAGATCAGCCTCGATGATTACCAAGGAGCCATCGACGATGCGACACAGTGTATCGAGCGTAACCCCTATATCAGTCGAGCCTATCTCGTGCGCGGTCTAGCGCATCAAAACCTCTCTCGTCTGGACTCTGCCGTAATGGATTATCGAGCAGGGCTAGCACTCGCCCCCGACCATCAGGGGATGCGCTACAACCTGACGGCCTCACTACTCTCTCTGTCCAAATACGACGAGGCAGAGGCAGCCAGTGAGGATATGCTTCGCTATGCCCCTCGCAACAAGGAGATCTACGCCCTACGAGCCGCCATCTCTCTCGAGAGAGGAGACACGGCCCAAGCCCTAGAGCGTATCTCTGTCGCCCTGGAGCGAGACGCCGAGCAAAGCCTCCCCCATCGTCTGAGGGCGAGTATATTCGCCACGCGCAAGGACTGGCCAGCAGCCATCAAGAGCATCTCTGAGGCCATCGACCTCGAGCCCTCGCCCTCGGCCGAGCTCTATGCCAATAGGGGCATCATGTACTATCATAGTCATGATATTCGGTCTGCGATGACCGACTACACCACAGCCCTCAGCCTAGACCCTCGCAATAGGGTGAGCCTGCACAATAGAGCCCTCTTGCGCCAGTTCGTCGGAGAGCTCAACCTAGCCATACAGGACTGGGACAACCTCGTCGCCCTAGAGCCAACCAACCACATCGCTCGCTACAACCGAGCCTCTCTGCTAAGCGAGACCAACCAGCGCCTCGGTGATGCTATTGCTGACCTAGACATTATCCTAGAGCTGTACCCCAACTTCGGAGACGGCTTCGTGCTACGCTCGCTCCTACGTAGGCGAACGGGCGATAGCAAGGGCACTGAGCGTGACTACTGGCACGCCTGGGATCTACAACAGAACCCTACCTACCAGGCTAAGGCCAGAGCCATCGCCAAGCAGAATCAAAACAAAGAGACGCGTAAGGCCTCCGATACATCCATCGACAAGTATAGCATGCTCATCGAGGCCTCTACGACCAGCATCCCAACCCAGGCGAAGTATAGCAACGAAATGCGCGGGCGCGTACAAGATGGACAGGTACAGATACAGCCCCGTCCACAATACTACCTCACCTACTTCGTCCCCACAGATGCCTACGCCAAGCCCATCAATGGGGCTAGTCTCTATGCTCGTCTGCTGGAGGCGTTTAACCAAAAGGCGGGCAAGTCAGCGATGACGCTCGGCTTGCAGTCTACCCTGATCACCCTCAACCAAGAGCAGATACACCAGCTCGAGGATGAGCTACGAGGTAGCGA
Organism: Porphyromonas sp.; assembly: GCA_041839075.1. GTDB lineage: Bacteria > Bacteroidota > Bacteroidia > Bacteroidales > Porphyromonadaceae > Porphyromonas. The sequence goes on along the minus strand of JBGYQR010000274.1, from coordinate 4,362 downwards.
AGCCGAGCCTACGGCCACGGGCTACCTTCGGATGGGTATTGCCCAGGCTCTACTGCAAGACTACAAGCAGTCCATGATGGCACTGGACAAGGCCATAGAGCTCGACCCTCGCCTGGCTCTAGCTCACTTTGCCTATGCCACGGCTATCGTACGCGAGCGCTACGCCGAGCGCGATCGTAGAGCAAGCACCGACCTCTCCAATACCGAGGGGGGGATAAGGGGCGAGGGGCTATCGTCGCTAGACAAAGCGAGCGAGCGCCCTATACTATCGCTATCGCTCAATGAGGCGGATCCGCTCTATCATCTCGACAAAACTATCGCGCTGGCTCCTGACTTTGCCCACGCCTACTACAACAGGGGCTGGCTCCTAGCCGAGCAGGGCGAGATAGACAAGGCCATAGCTGATTACAGCCGAGCCATTGAGCTGGCACCACGCATGGCAGAGGCCTACTACAATAGGGGCCTTCTCCTGATCGCTCGTGGACGCAACCAGGAGGGTACAGCGGACCTCAGCCGTGCAGGAGAGCTAGGTATCTATCAGGCTTATAGCCTCATCAAACAAATGAATAAATAATGGATCTAAGATCTAAGCTCGTCTACCAGTGGGCCAAGACCCGCTTGCGTGCCATAGAGCAATATCAAGACAATGCAGAGGCCATACAGCTCAAGCAACTCCGGCGAGTGCTGGAGCGTACCGAGCGTACCGAGCTAGGGCGTAGACATCGCATATATGGACGAATGAGCTACTCCGAGTTTGCCCAGCAGATGCCCATACATAGCTACGAAGAAGTCAAGGCGGACGTAGAGCGTATGGTCGCAGGCGACAAGGACGTCCTAGTACCTGGGCGTGTGCGCTGGTATGCCAAGAGCAGTGGTACGACCAACGACAAGAGCAAGTTCATCCCCGTCCCCTATACGCATCTCAACGACTGCCATTATAGAGGTGGAGGCGATGCCCTATGGCTCTATATGCGCAACTATCCCGATACGCGCTTCTTTACGACCAAGGGGCTGGTGCTGGGAGGTAGTCATGCCCCTACTAGCGCAGGCGCCAAGAGCTCGGCTGGAGACCTGAGCTCGATACTCGTGCAGCACATGCCTAGGCTCGGTGCTACGCTACGTGTACCCAGTACACGCACGCTACTGATGGACGAGTGGGGCAAGAAGATGAAAGCCATCGTACACGAAGTCGCCACAGCCAACGTCGGTAGCCTCTCAGGTGTCCCCAGCTGGATGATGGTGATGCTCAAGGAAGTACTCGCCTACACTGGAGCAAACAACATCAGTGAGGTATGGCCCAACCTGGAGGTATTCTTCCACGGAGGTATTAGCTTCGAGCCCTATCGAGAGGCCTACAAGGCGATTATCCCCCATAGCAAGATGCGCTACGAGGAGACCTACAATGCCAGCGAAGGGTTCTTTGCCATCCAAGACGATCCAAACGAGAGGGGTATGCGCCTCATGCTCGACTATGGCGTCTTCTATGAGTTTATCCCCCTCGAGGCTATCGACGAGAGCCAGAGCCCTATCTGCCCAGCGACAGCCCCTCTGCCCCTATGGGAGGTCGAGGTAGGGCGTAGCTATGCGATGCTGATCACGACACTCGGGGGCCTGCACCGCTATCTGATTGGAGACACTGTTGCGTTCACCTCGCTCAATCCCTACCGCCTAGTGATCACGGGGCGCACCAAGCACTTCATCAATGCCTTTGGCGAAGAGCTCATGGTTGCCAACGCCGATAAGGCTATCGCCAGCGCCTCTACTCAGATGGGGGTTAAGGTGGCTGAATATACGGCTGCTCCACGCTTCTTTCACGAGGAGGGGAAGGGGCGCCACGAATGGCTCATCGAGTTTGAGACGCCTCCGACTGACCTGGAGGCATTTGCTCGGTTGCTCGATAGTGAGCTGCAGAAGCTCAACAGCGACTACGAAGCCAAGCGCTACCAAGATATGACCCTGCGCCCCCTCTATGTCAGCGTGGCTCCTGCGGGGCTCTTTCACCGCTGGCTCGACAGCCAGGGCAAGCTGGGAGGCCAGCACAAGGTGCCTCGCCTCTCTAATAGTCGTCGCCATCTCGAGGCTCTGCTGGAGTTTGGAGGCCTAGCATAGCCCGCGCCTCTAGGTATAGCTAGCCCCACAGGGCATAGCTCCCCCTGCCTCCCTCGTCCCAATCATTACAATACAAAGCAACAGCATTATGGACAATACAAGACAAACCCGTGTCGCCCGCTTGATACAAAAGGAGCTCAGCGAATTGCTCCGCCTGCAAACCTCGGCCATGCCCGGTGTGCTCATCTCGGTGACCTCCGTTAGCCTTAGCCCAGACCTGGGGCTGGCTCGTGTGCGCCTATCGTTCTTCCCCTCAGAGCGTGGAGAGGAGCTACTGGCTAGCCTCAAGGCCAATGCCTCAGCCATTCGCTACGACCTGGGCAAGCGCATCAGCCACCTACGCAAGCTACCAGAGCTGACCTTCTTCATCGACGACTCGCTCGACTACCTCGAGCGTATCGACGACCTCCTGACTAGGTAACCCCTCCCCCTAGAGATACCAACCCCTCGTCCGCAGACCAGCATATCCCCAAGGTGCTAGTCTGCGGACGATTGCATAGAGCCATCATCCTGTACCGAGCGCTAAGCCTCTAGCCCATAGGCGAGGTTCTGTTGCAATAGATGGGGGAGGCCCAGGGATATTCATGAAACAAAGCTAGAGCGGGGTTGATTTAACTAAATCTTTCCTTATCTTTGCTTGCGATGAAACCATTAGGGTATATACTCTAGACTACAATACATTCACAAAATCAATATAAAGAGCAATCGCAATGAAAGACTCTGTAATCTTCAACCTCATCGAAGAGGAACACCAGAGACAACTCAAGGGTATTGAGCTCATCGCATCAGAAAACTTCGTGAGCGAAGACGTGATGAAGGCTATGGGTAGCTGTATGACCAACAAATATGCCGAGGGCTATCCTGGCAAGCGCTACTATGGTGGCTGTGAGGTCGTAGACAAGAGCGAGCAGATCGCTATCGATCGCCTCAAGGAGCTCTTTGGTGCCGAGTGGGCCAACGTACAGCCTCACTCAGGAGCTCAGGCCAATATGGCTGTGCTGCTGGCGTGTCTCAACCCCGGCGACGTCTTTATGGGGCTCAACCTGGCTCATGGCGGACACCTCTCGCATGGCTCTCTAGTCAATAGCTCGGGTATCCTATACAAGCCCGTAGAGTACAACGTCAAGGAAGAGGATGGTCGCGTGGACTACGACCAAATGGAGGCTAGAGCTCTAGAGCACAAGCCTAAGCTCATCATCGGTGGAGGCTCGGCCTATACACGCGAATGGGACTACAAGCGTATGCGTGAGATTGCCGACAAGGTAGGTGCCCTCCTCATGGTAGATATGGCTCACCCCGCTGGGCTCATTGCCGCCGGCAGACTAGACAACCCTGTCAAGTATGCGCACATCGTTACGTCCACGACCCACAAGACGCTACGTGGTCCTCGCGGTGGTATCATCCTCATGGGCAAGGACTTCCCCAATCCATGGGGCAAGACAACGCCCAAGGGAGAGATCAAGATGATGTCTGCCCTCCTCGACTCAGCCGTATTCCCTGGTGTACAAGGTGGGCCACTCGAGCATGTGATTGCAGCCAAGGCCGTTGCTTTCGGCGAAGCGCTCAAGCCCGAGTTTAAGCTATACCAAGAGCAAGTACAGCGCAATGCCCAGGCTATGGCCGCTGCTTTCGTAGCGCGTGGCTACAAGCTCATCTCTGGGGGCACGGACAATCACTGTATGCTCATCGACCTACGTACCAAGCACCCTGACCTGACGGGTAAGGTAGCAGAGAAGGCTCTCGTAGAGGCCGATATCACGGTCAATAAGAACATGGTTCCCTTTGACAGTCGCTCTGCGTTCCAGACCTCGGGTATCCGCATCGGTACGTCAGCCATCACCACGCGTGGGGTCAAGGAGGACAAGATGGAGGCCATCGTAGACCTCATAGACCGCGTACTCTCGGCGCCCGAAGACACGGCTACGCTCACGGCTGTACGCCAGGAGGTCAATGCCCTGATGTCTACCTACCCCATCTTCGCCTGGTAGTCACCCCTAGCCTTCGTCTCGCGGTATAGCCCCCAATGACCCGAGACCCCTTCCCTCCCCCTAGCCTACCCCACTCGGGGATAGCCTAGGGGGAGGTCTTTTAGCTTCTTTTCCTCCAACAAACAGGCCTAGAGCCCTATTTCCCTCTCCTCTATATCGCTCTACTATTGAATTGGAGCCCCCCACAAGTTTTTATCGTCGGGGCGATAAATCAATGATTAATTTGATTATATTTGTGCGTTTTTGATAAGTACATAATACATAG
>JBGYQR010000273.1:0-26682 GCA_041839075.1 Porphyromonas sp. | reverse complement strand
TACTTCGGCTATGGCTTTGGTTTTGTGGGTATCACGCTCTTTATGATGCAGCAGATTGCACCAGGCAAGTACCAGATGGCTCATTATGCTTTTGCCAATAGCTTGATGAACCTCAGCGTGATGGTACCAGGGATGATCAGTGGTAAGCTCAGTGATATGCTCGGGTACACGACGTTCTTTGGAGTGGCCTTGCTCGCTGCCGTTCCCGTGGTACTCCTGTCCTTTTTCTTGCCTTTTGCCCATCGGGAGGGTGAGTCTTCTGAGTAGGTTGTATAATTTGTATTGAATGGCTATCTTTGTGCTGTCAGAAATTTATCACAACTTAAAAACGGAACTAAAGATATGGGACAATCGGATGAAATCATCTGCCACTGCAACGAGATTACTCGTGGACAGATCGAGGAAGCAGTACGTGGCGGCCTCAAGACTCTAGATGAAGTAATGGAAGCTACGGATGCTGGTACGGTATGCGGTAGCTGCCAGGATGACATCGAGGACATCATCAAGGAAATCAATGGATAGCGCTTAGGCGAATCTTTTGATAGGACATAGGGCGAGACGTGGCATAAGTGGCTGCGTCTCGCCCTAGTTTTGTATATATATGGTTGAGGAGGGGCTAGGAAGTAGCCGAGGCGCATCAAGCCCTAGGTAGATGATAGCCAATGGCCTAATGGCGCAAGATACCTGGGGGTATAGAGCGTCGCCAAACAGCCACCTCTCCCCCTTGTGCGGAGCTCTTGACCTCGCTTTCGTCGGTACTTTTTGCCGAGGCGCTCTCTTGTGGTGTGTTTCTGTGACTGGTGTATGGTTAATTGGCTGATTATCAGGCCTGTTTTTGTGGCTGGTTTTGAGCCATCTGGTGCTCCCTCCATATATCCCTCAAAAAGATGTTGATCTTTTGCCCGAGAGATGTTGATCTTTTTGCTGAGAGATCAACATCTTTTCGCCGAGAGATCAACATCTATTTTTGCGGGCAAGATGAGCCAGCCGTATTTACCTGCACTCGTTCCCCTTCACTCGTTTAGTTTGCAGGGCGACCGCATGAAGTATTTACTCGGTTTTGGAGGCGGCTATCCCAGGAGGAGAGCTTGCGCTAGTGGGCTTTTGCAGAGGTGGGCTACATTGTCTATCTTTGTCGCTATTGGATAGATACTTGACTAGGCGTATGATGCCAATGCTCTCGATCTAGGGCTCGACGCCCTCTCGGGGGCGCGTTAGATGAGATACAATCGTAACAAACTTATATGAAATCATTCTTCAAGACGTTTTTGGCCTCTCTGCTAGGAGGTCTCACTGGGATGGGCTGTTTGCTCGTGATCCTATTCATGGTCATCTCCGGGGCAATTGCTAGTATACTTGCCTTTGGCGGAGAGGGAGAGGTGCCTCCCCTCAAGGCTAATACCGTTCTCAAGGTCGATGTTGCCATGATCTCTGAGATTGTGCAGGACAATCCTTTGAACACGTTGCTCTCTCCCGATCTAGAGGACAAGTCGATAGCTCTCTCAACAGCCATCAGCGCCATCAAGAAAGCCAAAAACAATCCCAACATCACCGCCCTATACCTCAATGTAGAGTACATCTCTGCGGGTATGGCTTCGATAGACGCCCTGCGCAGAGCGATCGAAGACTTTGGCCAGAGTGGCAAGCCAATCATTGCCTATGCCGACAACTATTCTCAAAAGGCTTACTATCTCAGTAGTGTCGCCGATCGGGTAATCCTCAACCCACAGGGACGCATTGGCTTGAGTGGCCTCTCGTCTCGTCAGATGATGCTCCGAGGGCTACTAGACAAGCTCGGGGTCGAGATGGAGGTATTTCGCGTAGGGACATTCAAGAGCGCGATAGAGCCTTACACCCTGACGCAGCTAAGTGCAGAAAATCGCCAGCAAGTACAAGAATATCTCGATGGCCTATGGGCACAGATCGTCAGCGGTATCTCTACGGCTCGTGATCTCGAGGCCGATAGCCTGCTGGCGTTTGTAGACCGAGGTGGCGCTATGGAGCCAGTAGAGTCTCTGCTCGACTTGGGGCTCATAGATACCGTAGCCTATCGTACCGAGGTAGAGACTATCATCTCGGAGGCGCTCGGGCAAAAGGATCAGAAGCTCTATATGGTAGGCCTAGCAGATATGGATGCTCATGACCAGGAGCTCGTGCTGACGGGCGACAAGGTCCGTGTTATCTATGCAGAGGGAGCTATTACTGAGGGCACCCCAGGGCTATTGTCTCAGGGCGAGTCTACTATTGGGTATAGCCTAGTCGATGACTTGGTAGCAGCTGGCAAAGCTGATGACGTCAAGGCCGTTGTACTACGTGTCAATTCGCCCGGTGGTAGCGCATTCCTCTCGGAGCAAATCTGGAAGGCCGTCGTAGACCTCAAGCAAAAGAAGCCCGTCGTAGTATCTATGGGTGACGTGGCTGCATCTGGTGGCTATTATATATCGGCTCCTGCCTCGAGAGTATTTGCCGAGGCATCGACCTTGACTGGTTCGATTGGCATCTTTGCGATGTTCCCCAATATCAGCAAGGCCTTCGAGCGAGTTGGTCTAAAGGACGATGTCGTTAAGACAAGCCAATATGCCGACCTGGAGTATGGTCCTCAGTATCGTCCCCTCACGGCTGATCAGCGCCAGCTCATTCAGATGGAGCTCAATCGTGGTTATGACGTCTTCCTCTCGCGTGTGGCCGAGGGTCGCCGCATGACCAGGGAGCAGGCCGACTCAGTAGCCCAGGGGCGTGTGTGGCTCGGTACTCAGGCCCTCAAGCTGGGCTTGGTAGACGAGCTCGGTGGTCTCGATGCCGCTGTGGCTAGTGCAGCCAAGCTAGCCAACCTCTCGGACTACTCGGTCGATCATGGCAAGACGGAGGAGTCTCTTTGGGACAGCCTGCTCAAGTCTACTACCAAGACGAATGACTTCGTGGCTCGTCTGCGCAATATGATGATGTCCGAGGAGGAGCTTGCTCTGATGCGCCTGATAACGACTACGACTCGATATAGCGGCGTGCAGGCTCGTCTCCCCTACGAGTTTGAACCCTATTAGTCGCCCCTGGCAACGTCTCCAGCTCTCACTATGACTTACGGATAGTCGCCCTCTATACTCAGCCTACGCCACTCATCTCGTTTGACAGATAGGTGGTGTGGGCTGAGGGGGCTGGAGCACTTGAGGGTGCTGAGCCAAATGTTGATATCGCTATGCTTACTAGGTGTACACCGCTATTACGTCCCTTGGCACTGCTCTATGGAGCGGTGGTGCGGGTGCGTAATGTTTTGTTTGATATAGGGGTGTTGCCTAGTCAGAGCTACGATGTGCCCGTGATCTGTGTCGGCAATATCACAGTCGGGGGGACGGGCAAGACACCACACGTCGAGTATATCCTGTCCTTATTGACGCCCCGCTATCGGGTTGCGGTACTTAGCCGAGGTTACAAACGGCAGACGCGAGGACTAGTGGATGCGACAGACTCCTCTCGTGTGCAGGATATTGGAGATGAACCCATGCAGCTCAAGCTCAAGTATCCCAGCATTCGTTTGGTTGTCGATGGCAATCGCCGTCGTGCTATGAGCTATTTGATGAGCCTCTCCCCGAGCGAGCGCCCAGAGGTAGTGGTGATGGATGATGGGATGCAACACCGCTATGTACGCCCCTCGTGCGTCATCTTGCTGATGGATAGCAATAGACCTATCCTAGAGGATAGGATGCTCCCCGAAGGATCACTGCGCGAGAAGGCCTCGGCGCGCTATCGTGCCGATATACTCATCGCCACCAAATGTCGTACTGACCTCTCGCCCATCGAGCAGAGGCTGATGGAGCGTAGCCTAGGGCTCTTCTCTCATCAGAAGATGTTTTTCTCGTCGATGCGCTATTTGCCTCCGCGCTTGCTCAGTAGTCTCGGTGCTCGAGGGGAGCAGGTAGAGATAGTGCCCATACCTCGTCATACACCGCTATTGCTCATCACGGGCATTGCACGTCCTGAGCCTCTCGAGGAGTATCTTAGTGGGCGCTACGAGATCGTGGGCAGACGTATATATCCCGATCATCACAACTTCACAGCCTCCGATATACAGGAGCTGAATGCTACGTTTGCTCACCTGAGCCAGCAATCCACTCGACCGCTTTGTGCCCTCTGCACAGAAAAGGATGCTGTACGCCTTTGGGAGCTGAGAGCACAGCTCTCCCAGGCTCTACTGGAGCATCTCTATTACCTCCCCATAGAGGTGAAGGTACTGGGGCAGACGCGTGAGCTCGAGCGTCAGATACTACTCGCGGCCAAGGCACTAAGAGGACAGTCTGCTAGATAGTCCTTGGTTGGGGAGTAAATTTTCTTAATCCAACAATTGTATGCAACTAACAGATATATCTACTCTTGGCGAGTTCCCATTCGTCCAGAGGCTAACCAAAGACATCAAGCTCTCTCGTCCCGAGACCATCAAAGGGGTGGGGGATGATGCTGCTGTGATCGCTCCTCTCGAGGGGAGGCAAACTCTAGTGAGTACAGACCTCTTGCTCGAGGGTATTCACTTCGACCTCACCTATACGCCTCTGATGCACCTGGGATACAAGGCTGCCATTAGAGCCTTCTCAGACATCTATGCGATGAATGCTACTCCTAGCCAGCTCTTGGTAGCTTTGGGGATCTCCAGGCGCTTCGCTGCCGAGCATATCGAGGAGCTCTATGCTGGGGTGCGCCTAGCTTGTGAGCGTCACGAGGTTGATCTAGTAGGAGGCGATACGACGAGTAGTCTAACGGGGCTCAGCATAGCCGTTACGGCGATAGGACAAGTTGCCCCCGAGCTGATCACCTATCGAAGTGGGGCTAAGCCCACGGACTTGATCTGCGTTACGGGAGATCTTGGAGCGGCCTATATGGGGCTTCAGCTCTTGGAGCGCGAGAAGCGCGTATTCTCTGGTATGAAGGAGGAGGATTTTGCTCCAGACTTCGCTGGTAGAGAGTATATCCTTGAGCGCCAGCTACGCCCCGACATACGCAGAGGTGTGCTAGAGACACTGCACAGCCGAGGCGTTGTACCTACCTCAATGATAGATATTACCGACGGGCTCTCTAGCGAACTCTTGCACATTGCAGATGCAAGTGGAGTGGGGATGCGCGTCTACGAAGATCGTCTACCTATTGACCACGAGACGGCGGCTATGGCAGAGGAGTTTAACCTCAATGTTACGACGGTTGCCCTCAGTGGAGGAGAGGACTACGAGTTGCTCTTTACCATCCCCCTGGGGGTGATGGACCAGGTCAAGGATATTGATGGTGTGCGTATCATAGGGCATGTTACCGAGGGCAGCATAGGTAGTTGCCTGGTGGTGCGTGATGGTACAGAGATAGAGTTGAGAGCTCAGGGCTGGCAGGGTAGTGCTACGTCCGCAGAAGAGACAACACAGGTAGATAGATAAATAGCGAAGACAATGAGTACAGCAAAGGCTTTTGGTGCCGTCTCCTCGGCGGAGGATCTTAGGCGCATGGATATCGAGCGTAGAGCGCTGCGTGATATAGACGTAGCTTTCGATGTGTTGTATTGTGGCATCTGCCACAGCGATCTGCATAGTGTGCGAGATGATTGGGGAGGAGCTACCTACCCGTTGGTGCCTGGGCACGAGATTGTTGGTAGAGTGACAGCCGTTGGAGCAGAGGCTGCCTCAACTTTTAGGGTTGGGGATTTAGTCGCTGTGGGCTGTATAGTCGATAGCTGTCGGTGCTGTGACTATTGCTCAGATGGGTTAGAGCAGTTTTGTCAGACAGGAGTTACCTTCTCGTTTAATAGTCTCGACAAGGTCTCGGGTGGTATGACCTATGGCGGTTTCTCAAGTAGCTATGTCTGCGACTATCGCTATGTACTGCGTATGCCAGCCTTTGACGATCTTGCAGCAGCGGCTCCACTACTTTGTGCGGGTATCACCGTTTACTCGCCACTCAAGCACTGGGGAGCAGCTCCTGGCAAGCGCGTTGGGATCGTTGGTATTGGAGGACTTGGGCACCTGGCCATCAAGATAGCCAAGGCAATGGGAGCATTTGTAACGGTGTTTACTACCTCTGCCAGCAAGGTCGAGGATGCTTTGCGCCTAGGGGCTGACCAGGCCGTGTTCTCTACCGATAGAGAAGCGATGCGTGCCTGCTCCAAGCAGCATATCATTATAGATACAGTCTCGGCCGATCACAATGTCAATGCTCTGCTCAATACTTTGGCTGTCGATGGCTCACTTGTGATCGTTGGGCTTCCTGCTGAGCCGATGAAGGTCGGCGCCTTCAATGTAGTATCGGGACGCAAGAGCCTCTCGGGATCTAATATCGGTGGTATAGCTGAGACACAGGAGATGCTAGACTTCTGTCATCAACATGGTATTACAGCTGAGGTCGAGGTTATCACGGCCGACTATATCAATGAGGCTTTCCTAAGACTAGAGCGAGGGGACGTTCGCTATCGCTTTGTAATTGATTTGTCCACGTTGTAGCTAGGGCTACTGCTCCTCCCCTAGAGGAGAGGGCACAAAGTACATCACCACAGCGGACATAGGCGGTATGGCCTATGTCCGCTGTGGTGATGGTGTATATATGGAATAGTGGGGGTGTGAGACAGCTCCCAAGTCCGTGATGAGGAAACAAAAAAAGAAGAGAGATTGCCACTCTGGGCAATCTCCCTACTTCAACCACCATTGTGACCCCGGAGAGGCTCGAACTCTCGACCCAGTGATTAAGAGTCACTTGCTCTACCAACTGAGCTACAGAGTCATCAACTAAACACTAATACTATCAACTACATACAATCCTCAGACTTCCATTAAGTGACCCCGGAGAGGCTCGAACTCTCGACCCAGTGATTAAGAGTCACTTGCTCTACCAACTGAGCTACAGAGTCTTCTTAATCGGTCTGAACGATTGTGATCGCTGATTTCGAATGCAAAGGTAGTACATTCTATCAAATCTGCAATACCTGAGCCTAATAAAATCGAACTCCTCTCTAGACTAGCCCCTTGTATCGGGAGGCTTTTGTAGCTCTCTCGTCTCTAGTGTGTGGCTGTCTCTAGCCGAGATAACAGGCTTTGAACTAGGAATATATTCAAGGTCTAGAGACCTTGATCGATAATATTTCGTAGCTCTCTCTCTGAGTCCATGATGAGCTCACTTTAATCGCTTTGACGCTCTAGGTTAGACCCCTTGAGGGCTTTAGGTTAGAGTCCTCAAGGGGTCTAACCTAGAGCGCCAAGGGGGTGTAAGTATAGGGCGTAGAAGGAGGGGACGAATGAGATCAGCGATTGAATACTAGAGGGATATGGTAAGTAAATTTTATTACTTTTGCCCCAGCACAAGTCATCCGTAGGCATGATATGCCTTCAGGAGGTGGCGAGAGATGCGGTGCGCTCCTTTGCGTGATAAACCAAGGGGGCGATAATAGGGAAGTCGGTGCGAGTCCGACACTATCCCCGTAGCCGTAAGACCGTTAATTGGAGCTACAATGATGCCACTGGGTGTCTCTGTACAGCTGGGAAGGCGTAGCTCTCTAGGTCAAGTCGGAAGACCTGCCGTAGGCTCTTGATGTGCTTGCTTGTTCTTTCGGGACGAAGAGAATAGGTTGTTGTTAGAGACATGAAGCCTTCCCCTATTGGGGAATAGTTGATTGTGGCTATGCCAAATCTAATACACACCTCTCTCGTCCCCGTGCTAAAACGTTAGACAAAGACTATATTGCGAGATGAGGACCATTACCTATGCCTCTGGCTTATTGATGACGGCGATATTGCTGGTGAGTTGTTCTGGACGAACTAGTTCAGAGAAGGCTCGCTTGGATAGCTTGGCCATGGATTCGCTGGACTTTGAGTTTCCTGTACACTTCGACTATGCTCGTACCATCAGCGTAGTCAATCACCCCTCTTACAAAGAGGTCGTTACCTTTGCCCCCGAGGGGCGAGATACCTTGGCCGTCTATATCCTCTATCCGCGCTCGTCTGAGCCTCCTACGCCTCCTCGACCTAGTGACATCTTAATACCGGTACCTGTCGAGCGTCTAGGGTGCCTCTCGACGGTACAGCTGGGTACGCTCCCGTTGCTTGATAGAGTTGATTGTCTAGTAGGGTGTGCCAAGCCTGAGAATGTCAATTCGCCTGAGATACGTCAGCGCATCCAGGAGGGCAAAGTCGTAGAGATCGCTCGTGGTATGAGCGAGAATGTTGAGCGTATCCTCTCGGTACGTCCCGAGGTGATACTGCAAGACTTCTCTCGGATGGACGAGCAAGATGAGGAAATGCGCAGGGCGGGCATTGTACCAGTGCTATTCAATTCATGGAAGGAGTATAACCTGCTCGGGCGTGCTGAGTGGCTCAAGCTCTCGGGTCTGCTCCTGGGGGCTAATCGCAGGGCCGATAGCCTATTTAGGCAAGTCGAGGAGAACTATCACCAGGTACGCCAAATAGCCCAAGGACAGTCGGATACCATTCACATCCTCTATGGGCTGGATTGGAAGGGGCAGTGGTACATTCCCGGAGAGTATAGCTATGCGACCTCTATGCTACGTGATGCAGCTCTGCGGTTTGACTATATCCCAGGAGAGGTCAATAGTACTCCGGTGAGTTTCGAGTACGTGTATAGTCGTCATCGCCACGCCAAGATATGGCTCTCGGTGATGACGGGGATTATTCGTACCAAAGAGGAGTTTTTGTCTCTCAACGAGCGCTACACTTATTTTGATGCAGGGCGCGAGGGCGGGACTATCTTTCTCGATCGCAAGCGTGTCAATGAGCATGGAGGCAACGACTACTGGGAGAGTGGCCCCTATCGCCCAGACCTCATTCTCAAGGATCTTATCAAGATTACCAGGCCTCATTTATTGCCAGATTACGAGACGACCTATTTTGTCCAGTTGTACTAATTGCCTGGTTGTATGATGAGACGAACGACCATAGCCTTCGCCCTAGTTACCTTGGGTGTGCTCCTCTTTTTCTGCCTCGATCTGATATGGGGGACTATCGAAGTATCTCCTGGCCAAGTCCTACGGGCGCTAACGGCTAGCGACGATAGCGATACCATTACCTACCTCATACGTCACTTTCGTTTGCCCAAGGCCTTGACGGCCGTGTTGGCTGGCGCGGGTATCTCGATCTCGGGGCTGATGATGCAAAACCTATTTCACAATCCTCTTGCCGATACGTCCATCCTGGGGATAGGCAGTGGGGCGGGTGTTGGGGTGGCGATCTATACGATGGCTTTTGCCCTCTTCCCCTCTATCACCCAGACCTCGGGCGTACTCAATGTATGGGGGATTACCATAGCCTCGTTTCTCGGAGCCCTTACGGTGCTCATCCTGGTCTCGGTGATAGCCTCTTGGCTACACGATATTATATCGGTGCTGATTGTAGGTGTGATGATTGGCTTTATCGCCAGCTCTATCATTTCGATCTTGCAGTTTATGAGTGATGAGGAGACGCTCAAGGGATACCTGCTGTGGTCGTTTGGCTCAGTATCTGGTACGACCTGGCGCCAGCTGTCGGTGATGATGCCCGTAGTACTGCTGGGGCTTGGGGCAACCTTTATGATGCCTAAGTATATGAATGCGATGAACCTCGGCGAGCACTATACCCGCAGTATAGGTATCAACCCATCGGGAGTCCGCATGGCTCTCATCCTAACGACGAGTATCCTCAGTGGGACGATAACGGCCTTTACTGGCCCGATTGCCTTCTTGGGTATTGCCGTGCCGCATTTTGCACGTATAGCCTTCGGTACTGCCGACAACCGCGTGTTGATACCTGCCACCATCTTAACTGGAGCCTTGCTGATGCTTGCCTGCGATCTTTTGACGCAGGTGCCGGGCAAGATGATCGTCCTACCCATCAATGCCGTTACCTCTCTAATCGGCGCCCCTGTCGTCATCTTGGTCATCCTGCGCAATCGTCGAAAGCGTGTTGTCTTCAGCTAGTCTACCTCCTCAATGTATCATCAAGTAATCGAACTAGATGCCCTCTCGACGGGCTATAAGAAGCGCGGGAGCGAGCGTGTCATTTCCCAAAAGCTAGACCTCTTGGTAGGTGCTGGCGAGCTGGTTATGCTTATGGGGCCCAACGGCTGTGGCAAATCGACATTGATGCAGACCATAGCAGGCCTATTGCCCGCCATCAGTGGGCGTGTCCGTATTGCAGGACATGATCTCTCGAGGATTACGGGTAATGGCCGTGCCAAGTTGATGAGCCTCGTGCTCACGGACAAACTAGCCAGCGCCAACCTTAGTGTCTGGGATATCGTTACTACAGGGCGCTACCCCTACGTGGGGCATCGGGGTAAGCTCTCCGAGGCTGATCGTATGTGCGTAGAGCGCAGTCTAGAGCAATGTCGCCTAGGGGGGATGGCGCATCGTTTGTATGCCGAGCTTAGTGATGGAGAGAAGCAGCGCGTTATGATCGCTCGAGCTCTGGCGCAAGAGACGCCAGTGATGCTCCTAGACGAGCCCACGGCTCATCTAGATTTGCCTAGTCGGCTAGAGGTGTTGATGATGCTACGCTCTTTGGCTCGAGAGCTGGACAAGAGTATATTGGTCTCGACCCACGAGCTCGATCTAGCCCTGCAGTGGGCCGATGCTATATGGCTGATGGACAGAGGGGGGCGTGTCGTGGCAGGAGCTCCCGAAGACTTGGTCCTCACGGGAGATATAGAGCGCGTCTTTGGGGGAGGGCAACTACATTTTGATACGACTAATGGTGAGCTTCGCCTGGTAGAGGTTACGAGTCGTCCCATCGCCGTATGTGGAGCGGGACTTCGCCTCTCCTGGACGTGTCGAGCTATTAGGCGTATAGGTTACGAGCCCACTATTGGAGTATCCGAAGACCCCTACATTGAGGTCGGAGAAGGTAGCTGGAGGCTACATCAGCCCAAGGTAGCAACGTCTAGGGAGTTTATCTCTCTTTACGATCTGACCAGATACATGGCTCAGCATGAATTGTCTATATACTAGATCTGTATGATACGCCAACCCTATACCATAGCCTTCGTCCTTGATGCACATACGCATCTTACTCCTATCGAGTCGCTCAACCTGGCTCTAGCTCCCCTAGGTATCACTGCTGTGAAGTACGCGACATCCTTGCTAGATGCAGCACCTCACGATGGAGATCTGTGGCAGAGGCTTTCCGAGGCAGATTTCATCGTGGTGCAAACTCATGGTAGCCTGGCCTACTTTAGGAGCTTCGCCTATTTTCGAGAGCAAATTGCCAAGGGGAAGCATGTCTTTGTCCTCAATGGGATGGCGGACGAAATGAAAGAGGTAGAGCAGTGGTTACCCCTCAGCCCCGCCGATAGACTCCAACTCACGAGGTATATCAAGTGTCGCGACCAAGCTAATATCCTCCAGCTCTGCCGATATGTAGCGGCACGCTTCGGGGGACTGTCTGTTACCTATGAGGATGTCTCTATGCCAGATTGGGATGGGCTGTATATTCCCCGATCCCTCGGTCAGGCAGAGCTGGACTATAAGGCTAGGCTTCTGGAGGCTCGCCGTCAAGGCCGACCCATAGCGGGGATCATCATCCCATACTACCTCCATGTAGGGGACAACCTCGCCCATGTCGATGCACTGATCGATCGCTTGATCGAGCTAGGCATTAGCCCCTTGCCTATATACACGACGGCTGCTCGAGACTTAGAGACGGGTTCCCGAGGTGTCTACCATGCTCTAGCTGATCATGCCTACCACGAGGGCGAGCTACTACCAGAGGTATGGATCAATCTCTTGGGCTATTCTTTAGGGATTTTTGAGGGGGCAGAGCTCGTTTGGCAAGAGGGACAAGATACGTCGCCTCTCGTGGCGATGAATGTGCCCGTCGTCCAGGCCTACCATACGTTGCTGACACAGGCCCAATGGCGCGCAAGTATCGAGGGAATAGACGCTAGCACATTGGTCTCGGCAGTCTACTACCCAGAGTTTGATGGACAGATAGATAGCTATCCGATTGGAGCAAAAGATGAGACTGATCCCGAGGGAGTACGCATCGTACCTCTAGAGGATGGTGTAGACATTGTGGCGCGCCTGGTGGCTAATTGGATCAAGCTCAGGCGTACTCCCGCACAGGACAAACGTGTGGCCATCATTCTGCACAATATGCCTCCTAGAGCGGATATGATCGGCTCGGCTGCTGGGCTTGATACACCAGCGTCTGTTTTCAATATCCTTCAGCTCCTCAAACGTATGGGGATATACTGCCCTACCAACTATGCGACGGGAGAGGAGATCATCCAAGCCATAGCACGCGGACTGAGCAACGATACCACTTGGCTCGATGATGCGCAAGTGCTAGAGCGTGCAATAGATCACATCCCGACCTCCTTGTATCAGCGGTGGTTTGCGACTCTGCCTAGAGAGACGCAGAGCAAGCTCCAGCGAGACTGGGGCTCTGTGCCCGGTGATCTCAAAGTGATAGCAGATTGTATGCCTGTGCCGGGCCTTTGGCATGGCAATGTGTTTATCGGGCTACAGCCTCCGCGGGGATACGAGGAGCAGGCGGACAAGATCTACCACAGCACGGAGATAGCCCCTCCGCATTTCTATGAGGCGATATACAAATGGGTGCGCTATGTCTTTGAGGCGGATGTCGTCATACACGTCGGTACCCACGGCACGCTGGAGTGGCTTCCGGGCAAAGAGAAGGCGCTTAGTAAGGCCTGCTTCCCCCAGACCAATATCGATGATCTCCCTCATCTGTACCCATATCACACGACTGTGGTAGGGGAGGGGATACAGGCCAAGCGTCGATCATCAGCCGTGCTACTCAGCCACCTAGAGCCCGCCTCAGTAGAAGGGGGGACCTACGATCAGCTTACGGAGCTAGACACTCAGGTCAATCGCTATATGACGGCTCCGATGAGTGTAGCCCAGAGAGAGTTACTAGCCGATAGCATCACTGCGCTCTCGCGGGAGCTGAGCCTCGATAGAGATATAGCTCATAGGCATATCGAGATGGACGATACCGATGCCTATATCACGGCTCTGCACGACTGGCTCGGCGTACTCAAGCGCTCAATGGTCAAGGATGGTCTACACATATACGGGCGAGCACCCGAGCATGAGCGTATGCAGCACTTTGTGCGCACCATGCATCGCCTACCTCTAGGTTCCTGTCTGGGCATAGAGCATGCCTTGGCTCTATACTATGGCTATGACTACGATAGCCTACGCCTCTTTCCTCACGAGCGGTGGGCGTGCGGACGAACCTCTATACAAGTGCTAGAGATGATCACTCAGAGGTCTAAGGCGCTCTTTGCCCTCTTGGCAGAGTCGGGCTATACTCCCCTTGGTACCGAGCTGATTGCGGCGGCGTTAGGTGAGGGAAAGGAAGCTCATCTACCAGAGGTTTGCCAAATCCTCACCTTTGCCGCAAGCGAGGTCTATCCTCGACTACTAGAGACGACTCAGGAGCTTGATAGACTAGAGGTGGGGCTCTGTGGGGGCTTTGTACTTCCGAGCAAGGGGGGGAGTCCTACCCGTGGCCATCTAGAGATACTGCCCACAGGGCGTAATATGTATGCGATAGACCCCAACGAAATACCAAGCCGTACGGCTTATAACATAGGGGTTAGGCTAGGCGAACAGCTCCTAGAGCGCTACCTACTGAGCGACCCCGTTGTCCCCGAGAGCATCGCCTTTGTCCTTTACTCGGGCGATCAGATGCGTACCTATGGAGAAGATATTGGAGAGATCCTTTGGCTGATGGGATTACGCCCTCAGTGGCTTAGTCCGACCTCCGATAGGGTAGTGGGGCTAGAGGTTATTTCGCTCGAAGAGCTAGGGCGCCCTCGTATCGATGTGGTCAGTCGTATCTCGGGACTTCTCAGAGATACTTTCCCATCGATTATTGCCCTACTAGATGATGCAGCCAAACTCGTGGCTGCCCTAGACGAACCTCACGAGCAAAACTACATACGCAAGCATGTGGCCCAGGACTTAGATGCCCTGCGTCAGCAGGGAGTAGATCCTCGACTGGCCGAGCAAGAAGCTCTAGTGCGCGTTTTTGGCTGTCCCCCTGGCAACTATGGTGGAGGTATAGATGTGCTTGTAGAGAATAAAAATTGGCAGACCAACAGCGACCTGGCTACCACAGCGATTACTTGGGCTGCGCACGCTTATAGCCGAGAGTTACACGGAGAGATACAGCGAGCCAATCTCGAGCGACAGCTCTCGAAGGTATCAGCTACGGTCAAGAATGAGAATACCATTGACTTTGACCTCTATGATGTAGACGACGAGTTCATCTACCACGGGGGACTTATCGCTGCTGTAGCGAAGTGTAGCGGACGTCAGCCCCAATCTTTTTATGGCAATAGTAGTGATCCCCGCTTCACCGTGGTACGTCGTCTCGAGGAGGAGAGCGCTCGTGTACTGCGCTCCCGATTGCTCAATCCCTTGTGGATCGATGGCCTCAAACGACATGGCTACAAGGGGGCTCAGGATGTAGCCTACAATATGGATAATCTATTTGGTTGGGATGCTGCTGCTGGCATCGTGGAGGATTGGAGCTATGAGGCACTCGTGGCACATCTGTTGGGCAATGAGGCTAACCGCTCCTGGATGGCAGAGTGCAATCCCTGGGCACTACGGGAGATCTCTGAGAAGTTTCTCGAGGCTGCTCAGCGTGGTCTTTGGAGCCAGCCTCAAGCAGAATCCTTGGCCCTAGTAGAGGAGGTCTATATCTCGATGGAGGGACTCCTGGAGGATGAGGCAGATCGATAGGATACATGACAATAACGATGATGAAACAGAATGTAATACGCTATCCCTTTACCGCCATTGTGGGGCAGGAGCAGATGAAGCTCGCCCTGGTGCTCAATATGATTAGCCCAAGTATCGGAGGTGTACTCATCTTGGGGGAGAAAGGTACGGCCAAGAGTACGATTGTAAGGGGGCTATCTCAGCTGGGTGATGGTATGCGAGTGGTAGAGTTACCCGTGTCTGCCACAGAGGACAAGCTCGTCGGTAGTATAGACATAGAGCATGTCCTGCGTACGGGGGAGACCAAGCTAGAGCCAGGCCTCCTAAGCGCAGCCCACGGGCAAGTCTTGTATGTAGACGAGGTCAATCTCTTGGATGACCACCTGGTAGATATCCTGCTGGATGTCTCAGCCATGGGGATCAACTATATAGAGCGTGATGGCATATCGTATAGCCATCCCTCGCGCTTTGTCCTTGTCGGCACGATGAACCCCGAGGAAGGGGATCTACGCCCTCAGCTCCTAGACCGCTTTGGGCTGTCAGTTCGCGTGTCGGGAGAGCAAGCTCTAGAGCTGCGTACAGAGATACTACGACGTCGATTGGCTTTTGACCGAGATCCTGAGGGCTTCGTCGCACAATATGCCCAAGCGGAGGCCGAGCTCTCGGTCCGTATCCGTCAGGCCAGCAGTCTATGTCCTAGAATTCATTATTCCACTGAGGTGCTAGAGCTCATCGCTCGTATTGGTATCGCCCTTGAGGTCGATGGGCACCGAGCAGACCTAACTCTTCTGAAAACTAGTATTGCTCTGGCGGCCTACCAGGGACGAGACGAGGTCGCTCCCGAGGATGTCTATCGAGCGAGCGAATTGGTTCTGCCTCATCGTATGCGCCGCTTGCCGTTTGACTCGGCTAACTTCTCTGCCGAGGATGTGCGTAGGCTCTGCGATCAGCTCTTAGAGGAGGGGAAGTAGTTGCCGTTGGTATACCCTATTGTTTTGTAGATGAGAATCGTCCCTTAGCTCAAAATTAGACCTCCCAGGGGCTCTAGGTTAGAGCGTCTTCGGGCTCTAGGTTAAAGCCCTTCGGCGCTCTAGGTTAGAGCCCTTCGGCGCTCTAGGTTAGAGCCCCAAGGAGGTCTAACCTAACGCTTTTGAGAAGGTCCTTTCGGCATCTTGTCTCAGAGGTCACTAGCGCCATCCAGAGCCCTCATTGATTCCCTTAGCTCCTTCATTCTATATCCCTATCGATCTAGTGATACTATCGGATATAATTGGTCAGCCTCGCGCCTTGCAGGCCATACGTATAGCCCTCTCCAGTCCAACGCCTTCGGCCTTGCTGATTAGTGGCTCGGTGGGGACTGGCAAGAGCACTATACTTGGTGCTGTACGCAGTTTGTCTCTCGGCAGAGAGATTGTTTCTCTACCGGCTACGCTCTCTGTTGAGGAGCTTAGTGGGCAGATCGATCTCGGGCTGACTCTGGAGCAGGCGCGCCCCATTAGGCGCATAGGTGTACTAGAGAGGCTCGTGGGGAGCGTCGTCCTTATTGACAATGTAGGGCTAATGCAACCAGAGGTATTGCGCCAAATCCTCGATTGGCTACACGACCCGATGCTGAGCGGAGGCTGTACGCTCTTGGGAGCAATCAACCCCGAGGAGGGAGGGTTGCCCACGAGTTTGCTAGATCGCTTTGACTTGTATGTGCCACTCGATGCTGTCGTGGATTTACCTAAGCGCGTGCAGATCATGCGCCAAGGGATGCTCCGCCCATCGATGGCCGAGAGCGATAGTTTCCTCTCGGGGCGTATCTTGCATAGTAGAGCGCGTATTCGGTCGATGCTACCAAGCCCTGCCGACTATGAGATCGCCTCTGAGCTATGCCGAGAGGCTTTCGTCCTGGGGCATCGGGCAGATGTGTCTTTGCTACGAGCCGCGATGGTTGTCGCAGTAGAGGACGAGCGCGACAGTCTAATCCTTGAGGACTATATGGCCGTCAAGGAGTTTGTCCTCTCTCATCGGATGAACAGCCCACGTGTACCTGAGCAGTCGCCTCCCCCTCCCTCTGAAGCCTCGCAGAAGTCTAGCGATGAAACACCGCCGCAAGAGCCTAAAGCAGACGTTCCGCCCCCCTCCCGGGAGGGGCAGAGTGGAGGAGGAGATTCGTCTCAGGGGACTAATCCACGCCATTCCCTAGAGGATGCCCCCAGTGGTGAACGCTGGGACCAGGGAGTAGAGCTATCGCTTGGCCTAGACCCTATTACGGCCTTGAGGCGACAGGTTCGCCTCGATGTAGGCTTTGGCTCTCGGGTACGCTGCTCTTTGCCTGCTCCACGGGGTCGTTACATACGCTCTACACGTCATAACAAGCCATGCTCGGATGTCGCCTTGCTCGCTACAATACAGCAAGCGCTCGCCTATCAACCCATGCGTCAAAAAAAGCGGGATAGGTCAAGACATCAGCTAGCTATTATGATAGAGCCCTCAGACCTATGCTACAAGCGTCGGCATAGGCGCACGGGGTATCATATCCTTTTCGTCGTAGATGCCAGTGGCTCTATGGGAGCCCAGAGACGTATGATGGAAGTCAAGGGGTTGGTACTCGAGCTCTTGCGTGAGGCCTACGTTCAGAGAGATTATGTAGGAATGATCACGTTTCGTCGAGACGAAGCCGAGACGATACTCCCCTTTACCCGTAGTGTCGCCCAGGCTTACAGACTGCTTGAGGAGATTCGTACAGGAGGGCGTACTCCACTCTATCTCGGCCTCCTGCGTGCCACGGAGCGAGTAGAAGCACTGGCTCGGCAGGGACGCCCTGTAGCTCCTATTGTCGTCCTGGTAACCGATGGCCGGGCTACCTCACGCTACACAGAGGAGAATAGTCCTACAGCACTCGCCGCTCTCTCTCGGCGACTATTGCGACAAGGGGCTCGCCTTATTGTCGTCGATAGCGAGACGGGCTACGTACGTATGAGGCGGGCCGAGATGCTCGCCCACCAGCTGCAAGCTGATGCGTATCACAGACTTGATGATTTGATATTCAAACCCCACAATAACTTAATGAGATGACAAACGAACCGAACCTTTGCCCCTTTGACGAGGCTAAGAATCCCACACTGCTCTTCCTCTCACCCATGGGGGATGAGGTCTACCTACATGCCGAGAGTATGATCGTGCGCTTGATGGGTAGGCGTGGAGTGGTCAGTACCTCCAACCTCTCTGGGGGCTATCGCACAGACCTACGCTATGCCTTCAATCATAGCTGTGGTCGCGATCTGGAGATACAGCAAAAGCGTTGCCCTGGGCTACGGGGACGCAATATAGCCGAGCACTATACGGCTATCGCGACAGATCTAGGCCTGCCTCCTGACGCCACTACGGGTATGGGGACAGCTGCCTTGATCGAAAACCATGCCGTAGCCTCACGCTCCTACCATGGTGTCGAAGTGCTTGCTGTGGCGACAGCGGGGGTAGATGTAAACGGGGGGCGAGCAGGTGATAAAGCCTCGTATGACGAGTTTGAGCGCAAGAGCCTCTTGCCTCCAGCAGGCACGATCAATATATTCCTCTTTGTCAATGCTCGTCTGGATGGAGGGGCGCTGACTAGAGCTATCGTAACGGCGACAGAAGCCAAGACGGCAGCCCTGCAAGAGCTGATGGCCCCTAGCCTATACTCCGAGGGGCTGGCGACAGGCTCTGGGACAGATAGTGTGATTGCTATCTGCAACGACGAGTCGGAGACCACACTCTACAACGCGGGCAAGCACGTATTGCTGGGCGAGATGATTGGGCAGAGTGTCAAGCAAGCGGTTACCGAGGCTCTGGCCAAGCAGACGGGTATGACGCC
Organism: Porphyromonas sp.; assembly: GCA_041839075.1. GTDB lineage: Bacteria > Bacteroidota > Bacteroidia > Bacteroidales > Porphyromonadaceae > Porphyromonas. The sequence continues at coordinate 8,143 of JBGYQR010000273.1, read as the reverse complement.
CGAGAGGCAAGCTTCGCTTCGGTGGCAGGGCAAACGCTATGGCATCACATGCGATAGCCTCGCCTCGCTAGCCCTCCACGCCCATCCCGACGCTGACCTGGAGGCTCTGAGGGTGGCGACCGAGTACGTCGATCGACAGCCCATAGCTGTGGCAACGATGGTAGCTGTGCTACATCTTGTGGATCAGTACCGCTGGGGGATGGTCTCTGGGGATGCGCTACGGGGTGCTAGCCAGTCTCTCCTCGATTCCTTTTTGAAGGGTAGAGGACTACCCCTGGTGGACATAGGGCGGGTGCGTAAGCATCCTGTGGGAGCAATGGACGAGGCCGTCCTGGCTGATCTTCGCTTGGCCTTAGCTCACGTCATCTATCATCATTCGGTTGTAGGCTCATAGAGCTATTAACATATTTAATTATTACCAAAACAATGAAACCAAAACTACTCTTGTCCCTCGTGGCTGGTAGCCTACTATGGCCAGCTACGATGTCAGCTCACCAGGAGGAAGCTGACTCTCTGCGAGTACAACAGCTCGAGGAGGTTACCGTGTATGGTACGCGTATGGCAACTCAGCTCAAAAAAATCCCGAGCAAGGTCGAGCTCATCCAAACGCCTGAGATCGCACGTGCTTCTGCCGATAATCTAGGGGATCTCCTCAAGGCTCAGAGCTCAGTGGATATTATTCAGTATCCAGGATTCCTCTCGACTATCGGTATCCGTGGCTTTAGTTCTAATGGGAAGTACGTCAATATCTTAGTCGATGGTATCCCCGCGGGTACGACCAATATCTCTACGCTGGGGCTCTCAGACCTCCATCAAATCGAAGTGCTCAAGGGGCCATTCTCGGCGATCTATGGCACGGGTGCTATGGGAGGCGTGGTCAATATGGTTACGCGCAAGAGCAAAGACGAGCTCTCGGGTAAGGCTACGCTGGCAGGCGGTAGCTATGGTAGTCTGAGAGGATCTTTGGGGCTAGGTGGACGTATCGTAGGCGGGCTATCGTTTGATCTCGGGGTGAACTATACCGAGCAGCTCAGAGACTATAAGGCTGGTCGAAATAATTTCTTTAACCTATCTCCCCTAGAGGAGGCTATCCTCGACAGCTCTACGCGCGGGGCTACCAAGCGAGGCAGTGCCTATGATGCTTTGATGGGACGCTTGCGCCTAGGGTACGACTTCTCAGCGGAGTGGTCCCTCAACCTGTACCAAAGTCTCTTTACTACCAAGGGATTAGGTATAGGAGGGAGCAATTGGAATACAGCCGACCTAACCTCCAAAGACCTCAATCGGTACTCCGTCTCTATGGAGCTCCTCGGCCGAGCTGGCCGACATGCCCTACAACTACGCCCCTATTATAATGTAGAGAGAGCCGACAACTACAACACCTATGGAGATCCATCGGCCATAGCGACCTACCGCTCTACGACCAAGACGCTAGGTTTTCTCTTGCAGGACAACATCAGCATCCTCGGGCATCAGCTAGTCCTTGGGCTCGATGGGAAGCGACTCGATACCGAGGCTAAGCGTTATGATGGTACCTCGGGCAATGCGATAAAGCCTTACAACCCAGCCTACTCCACCACTAGCCTTGGGGCATTTGCACAAGCCAATATGGGCTTCCTCGAAGATCGGCTATTTGTCTCAGCTGGAGCCCGTCTGGACTATATGCTCTTTGAGCTCGAGGCCAATAAGCTCCTGGGCAATGCTGGCAAGACGGAAAAATACACAACCATAAGCCCTAATCTCGGTGTCAAATATGAGCTTGTACGAGGTCTGCTCTTGCATGCTTCGGCAGGGGCGGGCTTCCTTGCTCCCGATGCCTATCAAAAGGCAGGGGAGTATCAGGGAGCGTATGGCAAGACGCGAGGTAACCCTGACCTTAATCCCGAGCGTTCGATAACGATAGACTTCGGTCTAGGGTACAGCAATAAGGAGCTAGGCTTGCAGGCCGATGTGAGCTACTTTGTTACTCGCCACAAGGATCTCATCGTCTCGACGCCTGCCGATAGCGAGGGCTTCCGCTCGTATGCTAATGCCGACAAGTCTCGTATGAGCGGTGTGGAGGTGTTGCTCTCTTACGATTTTGGTAGCCTGGCAGACTATGCCTTCTCGCTACGTGCGTTTGCCAACGCCACCTTCATCATTAAGAGTGAGATGCTACTCAAGGGTGCTTGGAGTGATATCTATTATGTCCGCAAGCAAAACATTACCTATGGTCTAGAGTACAAATCTGCAGGTGGTCTTGAGCTGGCTCTGCGTGGACGCTTTGCTGGTAGACGTATAGAGCAAAACTGGAATACTGGTGCGGGTATCCGCCCCACATTGCCCGCACTACTCTCGGCCGAATATCCTGACCTGGCCGCCAAGGGACTGTTGCCTTACCCTAGGACGATGACGTTGGATCTCTCGGCCCATTATACACTTCTCAGAGACATTCGTCTAGGTGCTCACCTCAACAATATGCTTGATGAGCACTATGCCGAGAAGGATGGTTACAACATGATAGGGCGCCACTTCCTCTTGACACTGGGAGTTAGCTTCTAGCGCTCTCTTGTATCTACTACGGAGCTGATGAGCCGCTGAGGTTGGAGGGGGACGCCTCCAGCCTCAGCGGCTCATCAGTATCTAATGGGGCTCTATATGATAGAGAAATTGAAATATCTACCTCTTAGAATATAGGGCAAAAAACTATCTTTGTAGCTGACTATATACAATCCAAGACGTAAAAATTCAGTATCAACATATAGAGCCAAGACATGGAGCAGGTTATCAAGAAAGCGCTTGTATCGGTTTATCATAAGGATGGGCTAGCCGAAATACTAGCCGAACTACATCGCCACGGAGTGGGGTTTGTCTCTACGGGAGGTACCCGTTCCTTCATCGAAAGCCTTGGCTATCCGTGTGAGGCTGTCGAGGATCTAACGCAGTATCCCTCGATGCTCGGAGGACGCGTCAAGACACTCCACCCCGCTATCCTAGGAGGTATATTGGCTCGTCGAGACAATCCTTCGGATCAAGCAGAGGTCGCTCAGTATCAGATACCGCTCATAGACCTAATCATCGTAGACCTATACCCCTTTGAGGCGACGGTAGCCTCGGGAGCCAGCGATGAGGAGATCATCGAAAAGATAGATGTCGGGGGTATCTCTTTGATACGTGGGGCAGCCAAAAACTATCAAGACGTGGTCATCGTTGCCTCCAAGGCTCAGTATGCTAAGCTCTATGAGATCCTCCTTAGCCAGGGAGCTAAGACGACCCTTGCTCAGCGTCGAGAGTTGGCTCGCGATGCTTTCGCCGTAAGCTCAGGCTACGATGCGGCCATCTTCCGCTACTTTGATGAGGGACAGTTGACAGCCTTTCGCGCCTCTGAGGATCATCCAATGCCTTTGCGCTATGGCGAGAACCCCCACCAGCGTGGCGTATTCTTCGGCAACCTGGAGGACACGTTTGAGAAGCTACACGGCAAGGAGCTCTCGTACAACAACCTGCAAGACATAGATGCTGCTGTGGCTCTCATCCAAGACTTTGATGCACCTAGCTTTGCCATCCTCAAGCACAACAACGCCTGTGGCTTTGCCTCTGCCTCCACCATCAAGGAGGCCTGGGAGCTTGCGCTTGCTTGTGACCCTGTGTCGGCTTTTGGAGGCGTGCTGATTGCAAATCGAGAGCTTGACGAGGAGACGGCTACGAGTATCAATGAGCTGTTTTGCGAGGTGCTGATAGCCCCTGGTTATAGCACTAAGGCTTTGGAGATCCTGCAGAGTAAGAAGAACCGCATTATCCTGGTACAGCGTAAGCGTGTGGAGACACGATGGAGCTTCCGCTCGATGCTCGGAGGGGTTCTCTTGCAGGAGGCAGACCGTGCGGTAGAGACTGCGCAAGACTGCAAGGTGGTTACCTCGCTGGCTCCAACCACGGAGCAGACAGAGGAGCTCCTCTTTGCTGGTAAGCTCGTCAAGCACTTCAAGAGCAATGCTATCGTACTGGCTCGTGGCCGTCAGCTATTAGCTAGTGGTATAGGGCAGACCTCGCGTGTAGATGCCCTCAAGCAGGCGATAGAGAAGGCTCGTAGCTTCAACTTTGACTTGCAGGGAGCTGTGATGGCTAGCGATGCTTTCTTCCCCTTTGCCGATTGTGTAACGATGGCGGCCGAGGCAGGTATCAAAGCGATCATACAGCCTGGAGGTTCTATCCGTGATGCCGAGAGCATTGAGAAGGCCAACGAGCTAGGTATTGCGATGGTTATGACAGGGGTACGCCACTTCAAGCATTAGAGAGAGATGCTCCCTCCTTCCCCTGGCAAATACAACGAGATAAAAGAGACAATATAAATGGGACTATTTTCCTTTAGACAAGAGCTGGCCGTAGACCTCGGCACAGCCAATACGATCATCATCAAGGACAACAAGGTCGTCCTAGACGAGCCCTCTGTAGTAGCCTTTGACACGCGTACAGGAGAGATGATAGCCGTCGGCTCGAAGGCAAGAGAGATGTACGAGAAGGGTAATGCTAACATCCGTACCGTACGCCCACTGCGCGATGGTGTGATCGCGGACTTCAACGCTGCCGAGCAGATGATACGTGGTATGATACGCACCATCAGTCACCGCCGTGGATGGCTAGCTCCATCACTACGTATGGTGGTCTGCATCCCCTCTGGTAGCACAGAGGTGGAGATACGTGCCGTGCGAGACTCTAGCGAGCATGCTGGTGGGCGAGACGTCTTCATGATCTATGAGCCTATGGCTGCTGCCATCGGTGTAGGTATTGACGTGCTTGCTCCCGAGGGCCACATGATCGTCGATATAGGCGGTGGTACGACCGAGATAGCAGTTATCTCATTGGGAGGTATTGTCAAGGATGAGTCTATCCGCACGGCTGGCGATGAGTTCACCAACGATATTGTAGACCACATGAGGGACGTACACAAGGTTCGTATAGGCGAGCGCACGGCCGAGCAGATCAAGATCAATGTAGGAGCAGTCTATAAGGATCTGGATAATCCCCCAGCCGAGTACCTCGTGCGTGGTGCTGATATGATGAATACGCGCCCCAGGGAGATTATGGTAACCCACACGGAGATTTGCGAATGTCTGGAGAAGTCTATTCTCAAGATAGAGAATGCTATCCTCAAGACCCTCCAGGAGACACCACCCGAGCTCTACTCCGACATCTGCACCAATGGCGTTGTTCTCGCTGGCGGAGGAGCACTGCTCCGCGGTTTGGACAAGAGGCTCACCAAGCGCTTCGGTATCGAGTTTAAGGTTGCCGAGGATCCTCTGAGAGCGGTAGCTCTTGGTACGGGTATAGCGCTGAAGAATACGGACACCTTTAACTTCCTCATTCGCTAGAAGCCCCAACTCCTGCCCTCCCTCACAAGCTAGAGATAGGTAAAACCTATCTCTAGCTTATCTATCATAATAGCTATTAGATGTGAATAGGCTCATACTCTTCATCGTCAATCACAGGCACTGGTTTCTCCTCCTCCTTCTAGAGATAATAGCCTTGTCCTTCCTATTCAACCAAGGGTTGTATCGGCAGGGGTTGAGGCTCTATGCTCAGAACCAAATTGTGGGTAGGGTCAATGAAGCCATGACTCAAGCATATAGCTATATCAATCTGAGGGTAGACAATGAGCGCCTGTTGCTAGAGAAAGCTACCCTGGAGAATGAGCTCGCCTCTCTCAAGCGTAGGGTCGAGGACGCTGTAGCTTTGCAGGAGCTCCCCTCGGCTCTCTTGTCTCCCGCTGGTCAACCCTATTCCTATGTCGTTGCTCGCATCGTCTCCCTAACCTCTCTGCTTGGAGATAGCTACTATTTGATCAACCAGGGCACGAGAGCTGGTATCAAGGTAGATATGCCCGTGATGAGCCAAGATGGTGTCGTGGGAATTGTTACCGAGGTGGCGAGTAGCTACTCGGTGGTCATCCCGGTGATCAACTCCAAGCTACGTCTGAGCTGTATGGTACAGGGCAAGGGTTATCAAGGTCAGCTCAATGCTCAGGGGAGAGGTCGCCCCGTCGTTATGGGAGGGGTCCCCTTGCATGCAGACATAGCTCCAGGGGACACCATCGTGACGAGTGGTTACTCTTATATCTTCCCGGAGGGCACTATGGTGGGGGTCGTCCAGGGGGCAGATAGCACTGGCCTAATGACGGGCGCTGATGCAGCCTTTGGTACTTACCAGGTCTCTCTGGCTACGGACTTTGAGCGCCTTCGCTACGTGTATGTTATCCTCCATGAGCCTGCTAGCGAGATCCTAGAGCTAGAGAAATCCACGACACCGCTATGATTATGAATGTCTTGCGCATAGTCTTCCTAAGCCTGCTCATCATTGCTGTACAGATCTGGGTGCTGGCTCCTCTGCTTGTACTTGGAGAGGCGACGGTGTGGTTCTATCCCGTTGTCCTATCGTTCTTGCCCATGAGCGTTAGACGTGTGCCTCTCCTATGGATTGGGTTTGCCTTGGGGGCTGTCATCGATATGCTGATGCTTATGCCTGGCCTCCATGCTGCGGCCATGACCTTTGTAGCCTTGATGCGCTACTATATCTTGGTGCCGATGATCGACAAAAACATGAATCTCCAGGCCTCTCCCTCCTATGCCGTCTTGGGTGGAGGAGCCATCGTGATGCTCGCGATACTTATGCTGCTCCATCACGTCCTGTTGTATGCTCTTGATGCGGGGTTTCATTTCGATACCTACAACCTGTTGTGGCGCTTTGCCATCGGCTACGTGAGCTCGCTTGCTGTGGCTACGCTTACGCTTTTGACATTCTCTGTTCGCCTGGAGCCTCGCTAGACTATGATCAATGATGTCTTTTATCGTAGGCGCTGGCTCTTCTTTTTCTTAGTCGTCGGTGTCCTTGTCGTGTACATCGGACGTCTCTTTTACCTCCAAATCCTTAACCCCGACTACGAGCGTAGGGCAGCGGGCAATGCCTATTACTACAAAGCCATACACCCTTCTCGTGGTGTTATCTACGACCGCAAGGGGCGCCTACTTGTCGCCAACAAACCAGCCCATGATCTAGTGATCACGATGAGCGAGGCCAAGGGGCAGCTCGACACAGCGCTACTCGCCTCTTTGCTTCGCCTCCATCCAGATGCTCTGACCGAGAGGCTCGAGCAGATCAAGGACCGCAGGCGCAATCGTGGCTACTCCCCTCATACCCCCCAGATACTACTGACACAGATTGATCCAGAGGACGCCGCCCGAGTGCAGGAGCAGCTGTACAAGTTCCCGGGTATCTATATCCAAAATCGAACCACTCGCCAGTACGAATATCAGCACGCGGCTCATATACTTGGCTATCTCTCAGAGGCTAGCCCTCGTGACCTAGAGCGCGATAGCTTGCTCGTGGCTGGTGACTATGTCGGCAAGTCGGGTGTGGAGCGATTTTACGACCAGGTGCTCAGAGGTGTCAAGGGGCGAGAGGTCTTGCTTCGCGACTCTCGAGGGCGTATCAAGGGGCGGCACAGCAATGGCGCTCATGACCTCCCGCCTGAGAACGGACGCAATCTAACGCTCTCTATCGATGCAGACCTGCAGGCTCTAGGCGAGGAGCTTATGGCGGGCAAGAGGGGAGCCATTGTGGCGATAGAGCCAGCCACTGGCGAAGTGCTCGCTATGGTAACCTCTCCTAGTTTTGCCCCATCTCTCTTGTCGGGTAAGGACAAAGGCGTACAGCACAAAGCCTTAGAAGAAACCGCTGGTAAGCCCTTGCTCAATCGTGCCATCATGGGCAACTATCCTCCGGGCTCAACGTTTAAGCCAGCTCAGGCAGGTATATTCCTGGCCGAGGGAGTCGTAACGCCACAAACGCCATTGAGTTGCTACGGGGGCTATCCTCGGTTAGGGGGGCGCCCTCGTTGCCACCCTCATGCTCCATCCCCAGCCCTTGTCTATTCCTTGGCAACCTCTTGCAATAGTTATTATTGCTGGGGGATGCATTTCTTGCTTGACAATCGCAACCTATACCCCTCTGTCCAAGATGCGTTTGACGCTTGGAAGGATCGCATCGTAGCCCTGGGCTTTGGCTACCCAACAGGTGTCGATCTCACGGGAGAGAAGCGAGGCTTCATCCCCAATAGCAAGGTCTATGACAAAATCTACAAAGGCAGATGGAACTCTAGTACCATCATCTC
>JBGYQR010000272.1:0-3925 GCA_041839075.1 Porphyromonas sp. | reverse complement strand
GCCGAGGCCTACTCTCTACGAGTGGGCCTCGGCCTCTTTGCTCCGCTCCCACCGATGAGGCGCCGCCCTATAAGCTGACGGAGCGAGGCGCCAAGGAGCCGAAGGTCTCTCAGCGTCTTGCTCCGATAGGTGTAGCCGACATCAAGGCGCCCGAAGTATAGGTAGGCGAATAGTTCGCCCAGGCTGGGGTAGCTAGCCTCGCCCTCTGAGCGCCCACGCTTGAAGCCCATACGTCGCCCCACCTCCATCGTACACAGCCCAGGGAGCCCCTCAAGAGGCGTAGGAGAGAGGCCGAGGGCGCTTAGATCCTGGGTGATAACCCCGAGGTGAAACGGGAGATTGTGCGCCACAACGACACGAGCCAGCCTAGCCTCGGCCAGCAGCAGGCGGTAGACCTCCGTAGGGTCGTGCCCCGCATCCATCTCTGCCTGGGTAATGCCGTGCAGAGCTGTTGCCTCGGCCGTGAGCCCTCCAGAGCGCCTCAGCACATAGCTATGCTCTCGCAGGCAGCATCCCCCCTCGTCCAAGAGCGCCCACGAGAGGGCGACAGCGGGCGAGAGCCTCTCAGGCCCAGCATCATCTCGGAGGGCGTCCAGCGTCTCGGTGTCGAGGATCAGGTAGTAGGGCTCTGCCTTCGCCCGAGGCACCTGCTCTAGAGGAGCCATCAACCAAGGGCAGAGATCTATATCTATGACGGGGGTACGGGGACTAAACGCCCTGGGGCGCACTGCCTCTCGGCTAGCGCCCCGCCCAGGGGCTCTACGCCCGAGGGCAAGCCACCAACCGAGAGCTAGTAGTCCCAGCGCTATCAGCACAAGCCACGTTGCGCCTGGGGGGAGTTGTAGTACGGCTGCATCCATCATCTCATCAAGGCCTCTGAGCAAAGAGGCGTAGTATCAGCCCTAGGCGAAGAAATCTGGATGTGCTTTGAAGAAGGCGTGTACAGCGCTTCTCATCCTATCGTAATATGCCTCCTCTCCCCCTCCTAATTTACGGTACGCAGGATGATAGGAGTTTACTACAATGAAGCGGTGTTGCTTTGAGAAATATATCCACTCATCAGCCCCTTGACCAAAGGGCGTAAGGTCTGGATACAATTCGCAGAGGAGCTCTATTCCATAACGGCGAGTGCAGTCTAGGTAGATCGAGGCATCCTTGTACAGAGCCAATTGCCTCAATAGTAGACTACGAAATCGGTCGATGTATTGAGCCAAGACCCGATTCGAGACAGCACTACCACCAGGTACCTTTTTGAGGTTCACCCTAACCCAAGGCTGAGTTTCAAAACACTCTTGGGCGGTGTCAGTCGAGGGAAACTCGGCCATTAGCCCCTCTGCGTCCATAGACAAAAGCCCATATATCCAACGACGAAGGTTACGATAAAAGGCGTACTGCACAGATGGAGTAGGCTCTTCCACTTCATTCTTGCGAGCATGCTCCTCTCTAATATCCCAGGCTGTGTCATCGTTAAGATCTTTGGTAAGGATAACGAGCCCTCTCTTCCGCTGGCAAAACGAATGCCAGAGCTCTTCCTCCCGACCACACTCTCGTCCCCAGTAGCCATTGGCATAGTAAAACTCGCCTAGATAGTGCAGGCCATCTGCAGAGACCTCTTGGTCGCTTCCCAAAAGGGTCTGATATTCACGGAATATTAGGTCTTCCTGTTGATGTATAGATATCATGAAGATGTTCGTTGATTGACAACCACAAAGTTACATATTCTCCCTCGAGCCTAGAGCCCCTCGGGGATCCGAGTTGCCCCATCTTACGCTCCATGAGTCCCCGAGTTCCGCCCCCACAACGCGTACAAAATAGGTTCCGCCCGTATAGCCAAGGAGACTATACGGGCGGAATCTATTCTGCTTAGAAAGAGGGGCTTATTCAGCTGCAACCTCTTCGAGCTCAGGCTCTAGCTCCTCTTGAGTAGCCATTTCGCTCTTGGGCATTACCACCAGGCGCTTGTACTTGCGTAGACCCGTACCAGCGGGGATGAGGTGTCCGCAGATGACGTTCTCCTTGAGACCGAGCAGGTCGTCCACCTTGGCCTTGACAGCAGCGTCGTTGAGCACCTTGGTCGTCTCCTGGAAGGATGCCGCACTCATGAAGCTATTGGTCTGCAGAGCAGCGCGGGTAATCCCTTGTAGCACCTGCTTGGCAACGGCAGGCTCGGCATCACGCACTTCGACCAGACGGAGGTCACGGCGCTTGAGCTGGCTATTCTCGTTGCGGAGGTTACGCAGAGTAACGATCTGGCCTGGGTGGAGCACCTGGCTATCGCCAGCGTCTACCACGACCTTCTTGCCCCAAAGCGCATTGTTGGCCTCCTGTACAGCGAGCTTGTCTACGACCTCCTGCTCTAGGAACATCGTGTCACCGGCATTGACGATCTCGACCTTGCGCATCATCTGGCGTACGATGACCTCAAAGTGCTTGTCGTTGATCTTCACATCCTGAGCACGATACACCTCCTGCACACCATTGACGATATGCTCCTGCACAGCCGTTGGGCCCTTGATCTCGAGGATGTCAGCAGGGGCGATAGCACCATCAGAGAGGGGCATACCACTGCGGACGAAGTCACCGTCCTGAACGAGGAGCTGCTTAGAGAGAGGCACGAGATACTTGCGAGGTTCGCCGATACGAGGAGTGATGATCACCTCATAGTTGCCACGCTTTTGCTTACCGAAGGATACATCCCCATCGATCTCGGCCACCACAGCTACATTGTGTGGCGAGCGAGCCTCGAAGAGCTCAGTCACACGAGGCAGACCACCCGTGATGTCGCCCGTCGAGCCAGTGGCACGTGGGATCTTAGCCAGGATGGTGCCCTGCACGGCCTGTACCACATCCTCACCCTGCAGGTGAGCATTGACGGGCAGGTTGTACGACTTGAGGACATTACCCTCGGCATCAAGGATGTGCACACGAGGAGCCTTGTTGCGGTCCTTGCTCTCGATGATGATACGCTCGCGGATACCCGTCTTTTCGTCGGCCTCGACGCGATATGTAGTGCCCTCGATGAGGTTCTCAAAGGCCACGCGACCAGAGAACTCGGACACGATCAGCGAGTTGAAGGGGTCGAAGGTAAAGAGCGTCTGACCCTTCTCTACCAGGTCTCCCTCCTTGAAGAAGAGGGCAGCCGCATAGGGCACGTCCACCGTAGCCAGGGCGATACGCGTACGAGGATCCAAGATACGTAGCTCGGTCGTACGGCTCACGACAACATGGTGCCCGGGCAGCTTGTCGGTAGCTGCGACCTCTACGGTACGTAGCTCTTCGAACGTGATCACACCATCAAACTTGGCCACAACGCTGTTGGCTTCCATACGGTTGGAGGCCACACCACCGACGTGGAAGGTACGTAGCGTCAGCTGTGTACCAGGCTCACCGATAGACTGAGCGGCGATGACGCCGACAACTTCACCCTCCTGCACCATATAGTTGGTAGCGAGGTTGCGACCATAACACTTGGCACACACGCCCTTGGTAGACTCACAGGTAAGCACCGAGCGGATCTCTACCTGCTCGATGGGGCTCTCCTCGATGAGCTGAGCGGCTTCCTCGCGGATCTCTTCTCCAGCACGCACGAGCACCTCGCCCGTGAGCGGATGGATCACATCGTGCACCGACACGCGTCCGAGGATGCGGTCGTAGAGCGACGAGACTACAAGGTCCTTGTTTTTGAGCGCCGTAGCCACTAGGCCACGTAGCGTACCACAGTCTTCCTCGGTGATGATAACGTCTTGGGATACGTCCACCAGACGACGGGTGAGGTAACCTGCGTCAGCCGTCTTGAGAGCCGTATCGGCAAGCCCCTTACGAGCACCGTGGGTAGAGATGAAGTACTCCAGCACCGAGAGACCCTCCTTGAAGTTGGAGAGGATGGGGTTCTCGATCGTCTGGTGGCTCGACTCGGTACCACTCT
>JBGYQR010000271.1:0-9737 GCA_041839075.1 Porphyromonas sp. | reverse complement strand
GCAACCAGCGCTTGTGGCTGAAGGTAAACTCCAGCTTGTTGCGGTACCGCTCGGTACGCTCCGAGCCCAGTATCGGCAGGTACTCCTCGATGTCTATCTTGCCCAGGCGCGTCATGGCATCACGCACGACCTGGTCCTTGGCCTCTAGCTGGAGGGGGTAGGGGATGTGCTGCCATTTGCACCCACCACAATGCCCGTGGTGCGAGCACAGGGGCTCTAGTCGGTCGGGGGAGGGGGTGGTGATCTCGAGGATGCGCCCCTCCATGAAGCTACGCTTCTTCTTGACAACCTCTACATCGCACACATCGCCTGGGGCTGCATAGGGTACAAAAAGCACTTGCCCATCAATATGGGCAAGTGCCTTTCCCTCGGCAGCTAGGCTCTCTATCTTAACTCCCCTGAGGATGGGGCGCTCTTTGCTCTTTCTAGCCAATTGTGGTCTAATGCTTTGAGTGATAAATGGACTGGGGGAGGAGAGACTAAGCTCCCATCCCCCAGTGTCTAGTTAGCCCAAGTACGAGAGGATGATATTGCGGTACTTGCTGGCCAGGGCATCAGCGGCTTCGCTGCTGGGCGCCTCGGTATAGATGCGGATGATGGGCTCGGTATTGCTACGGCGCACGTGCACCCAGCTGTCGGAGAGCTCTATCTTGACGCCATCGGTGAGGTTGATGCTAAGTCCTCCCTCTCTAGCTTCGCCTGCCAAGCGGTCTAGCAGAGCCTGCGAGTCGATCCCTGCGGGGAGGTCGGCGCGCTGCTTGCTCATGAAGTAGGCGGGGTAGGTCTTGCGTAGCTCGCTCACCGTCTTGCCACTCTTGGCCAGTAGGCTGAGGAAGAGGGCAATCCCTACGAGGGCATCACGGCCATAGTGTAGCTCGGGGAAGATAACGCCTCCGTTGCCTTCGCCTCCGATCAGGGCTCCCGTCTCTTTCATCTTGGCAACGACGTTCACTTCGCCAACGGCTGCCGCCGAGTAGCTACCTCCGTGTCGCTCGGTGACGTCTCTTAGGGCACGGGTCGAGCTGAGGTTCGATACGGTGTTGCCACCGCCTTTGAGGCCTAGCAGATAGTCTGCGATAGCCACCAGGGTGTACTCCTCCCCAAAGCAGGCTCCCGTATCGTCCATGATGGCCAGGCGGTCTACGTCGGGGTCTACCACAAAGCCCACGTGGGCGCCCGTCTGACGTATCTTGTCGCTGATGGCTCCCAGGTGCTCGGGCAGAGGCTCTGGGTTGTGGGGGAAATGGCCGTTGGGCTCCGTGTATAGCCCCTCTACCTGCTCTACACCTAGGGCAACGAGTAGGCGAGGTAGGGCTATGCCCCCTACGCTATTGACGCTGTCAAAGGCTACCTTGAAGTTGGCCTTCCTAACGGCCTCTACATCGACGCCGGTGGCGGATAGGCAGGCCTGTATATGCTGGTCGAGGTAGCTGGTAGTCTCGAGGACTTGCCCCAGGCTATCTACGTCGGCAAAGGTTAGCTCGTCGCTCTCGGCCAGGCGAAGTATCTCCTTGCCCTCCGAGTCGTTGAGAAACTCGCCACGCTCGTTGAGGAGCTTGAGGGCGTTCCACTGCTTGGGGTTGTGGCTCGCGGTGATGATGATACCGCCCTGAGCCTTGTAGCCTACGACGGCCATCTCAGTCGTCGGTGTCGTCGCTAGGTCTATGTTGATGACGTTACAACCCATCCCCATCAGAGAGCCGATGACGACTTGCTGTACCATGGCGCCCGAGATACGAGCATCGCGTCCCACGACAATCGTGGGGTGCGCCATCCGACAGCTCTGGCGAATAAACTGGGCATAGGCAGACGTAAACTGGGCAATGCTAATGGGGTTGAGCCCCTCAGAGACGCCCTGGCCGATAGTGCCTCTGATGCCAGAGATAGACTTGATCAGTGTCATGATGTAATGACTATGTTTATAAAGCGGTTAGAGTGAATGTACGGAGTATGTCCGGGGTGTCGTGTCGTCCGTCCCGATTACTTGATGGTGTACTCGACCGTCTCCATGAAGAGAGATATCCCCTTGCTATACGTACTGCTTGGGCCCACCTCAAAGGGGATGATGAGCGATAGCCGTGCGCCATTGCCCAGGCGGGCGGTATGCGACTTGAGTAGAGCCAGACGCTCGGCCTCTGCCGTCGAGACGCTGGGATCGACGATGCTCAAGGGATAGGCTAACCCCTCGCACATAATCGCCTCGTAGTTGCCTCGGGTAATGCCCTCGGGGACGAGCGCAAAGTGTACAGGCCCACCGACATAGTCGTCTCGGTAGATAAACTCAACAGGCGCTACCTGAGCGCTCGCATAGCTATCAAAGCTCGAGCCTGGGAAAGCGCTTAGGCTAAACTGAAAGCCCTTGAACGTCACGTAGGCTCGTGTCTGTTCCTTCTTGATAATCTGCCCCGTCGTGCCTGGGTCGATCACCTGTATATATAGCCCGTTGGGCATGAGGTAGTAGACGCTGGGGTCGATGACGCTTGGTAGCTGATTGTCCTCCAGGGCAACGACCTTGATGCCTCGCTCGGAGATGAGCCTATTGATGGCCGAGCTCTGCTCAGACTTCAGTTCGCTCAGCGACTTGATGTCGCTATTGCTGCAACTCCCGAGGGTGAGCACTAGCCCCAGCAGAAGCAGGAGCTGTTTGAGGCCTGTTTGTATCGTCTTCATCATTGCGTTATATGTCTCGTTGAGTTTTGTTTAATGATCTTTGTCTCTATGCCTTACGGCTTGGTTTACTTGCCCTCTAGTAGAGCTTTCATCTCGCGAAGGTAGGTATTTTTTGCCTCCTCTAGCGTGCCCCCTTTGAGTTCGCCTCCGGCAGCGTTGAGGTGCCCTCCGCCTCCGAAGCCACGCATCGCCACCTGATTGACTGCGACCTGTCCGACGGAGCGCATGGAGAGCTTGATCTGATCGCCATCTTCGCGTATGAGGCAGGCGCTGTCGATGCCCTCGACACTCAGGGGCATATTGGCCAAGCCCTCTGTGTCTCCCTTGCTGACGCCTAGCCTGGTCATCTCCTCTGCGCTGAGGCTGATCGTGGCCGTGCGTAGCTCTGGGTGTAGCTCGAGCTTCTCGTGTAGGGCATAGCCTTGCAGGCGTAGCTGGCTGAGGCTATTGTGATACGAGAGGCTGCCGATGATATGGGCGTAGTCGGCGCCCAAGGCCAGGAGCTCGGCAAAGTGTGCAAAGACCTCTGGGTAGAAGCATCCGTACATCAGCCTACCCGTGTCGGTGATGATACCTGAGAGGAGCGTGGTGGCTATCTGCGGCGTGATATGGTGGGCATAGCCCATCGCCTTGATGAGCATATAGACCAGTTCGCACGTAGAGCCGAGCTGTGGGTAGCTGAGCACTAGGTCAAAGCCCTCGTCGGGATAGAGGTGGTGGTCGATGAGTACGCGCCTGGCTGGGCTGGCCTCCAGTGCCGCGATATAGCTCTCGTGGCGTACGCGGTGCACCTGGTTGTGATCGAGGTGTAGCAATAGGTCGGCCTGGGCTATGAGCGCCTGGCCTTGAGCCTCGTCGCGCGTCCAGACCTCGACCTCCTGGCTACCCTCGATCCATAGGAGGTAGCGTTCTATGGGGTCGGGGCTTAGTACCTGGCACGAAGCCTCGGGGGCTATCTGTCGTATGAGCCCACACAGCCCTAGCGTAGACCCGACGGCGTCTCCGTCGGGTGCTGTGTGGGGGATGATCACTATATGTCTACTTGTCTCTAGCCACTGACGGAGCTGCGCCACGTCGTGAGGGCGCAGGGCGAGGGGGCTAGCTGTTTGTCCTAAATCCATCTATTGATATAACGTACTCTAGCCCTCAAAATTACATAAAAGCCAGGGATACCCAGAGCGGGGCTGGTAGAGTTGCTTTGCTCTGCTTAGATACGGGGCGATTGCCTCGGGGGGCAACATTGCCTCGCCTCACCCTATCCCCCGAAGAGGCTCCTTGGCTTGTGTGGCCAAGGAGGGTAGGTGGATGGGTAGGGATTATTCTAAAGCATTGAGGTTCTCCTGGGCGAAGTGTTCCCATAGCTCCTGACTAGCTTGAGAGCTCCATACGTATTCGTGCCCATTCGTCCCCTCTAGCTCGATGAGTAGGTAGTCAAAGGGGATTTTGATGGGGGAGAGGGAAGAGGGATTGGGAGCCTGGGCTACGATCTTAACGCTCGGAGAGCGCTCGTATCCGAGTATTGTTGTATCGGTAACTTTATGCCCATTGACCTGAGCTCGCGCTAGGGTAAGCTCTCCGTCGGACATTCCTAGAGAGACATTGCTGATACTCATCCACATATCCTTGATGTCTTTGGCTTCAGCAATACTGCAAGGAGCCTCTAGCTGGGCAGTGCTCGATGTTAGTGAGAGGGTGAAGATGACGACCTGTCTGTCAGCATCGTAGCCAAAGGCTGGTGTTGCATGGATGTGCCGTTTGTGTAGGTCGATGATGACGCTTTGGCATATTTCGTCAAACTTCTCTTTGCTCTTCTCTCGTATCCTTCTCTCGTATGCCTGGCTCGTCTCGAACTCATCCTTTTGTAGCCACCCGAAGAATAGCTCTTTGATAGGTGTATAAAGACGATTGTGGTAACCCATCGGTAGGGTTGCCAATTCGGCCTCAACGGCTTGAGCCCGCTTCTCCCATGGTGTCATTAGTGCACTAGCTTGCTCAAGCTCTTGGTAGATACCTAGTAGGGCAGAGAGTTTCTTGCGATCCTCTAGGCTCGTTAGAGGTCCTCTTTTGGAGGGCTCTAGAGCTTGCTTGAACTTCCGAATTTGTTCCTCTCGTTGCTCCTTGTCAAGAAAGAACTCGTAGTAGAAGAGTGGCTCTTCTTGGGCCTTTTGTACCAAGATGAACTTCTCCTGCAGTTCGGCTACTTTTCGTTGGTAGTCGGATGGAGGCTTGGGTAGTACGTCCGTGATGACTTGGGCATAGCCCTGTTGGCTCCACATACTCCATGAGCACAATAGCAAAGATGCAACCAATCTGCACAGTAGGCGTACTCGCACCGCCCTTCTCCTAAGCAAGGTATGTAACATAACGAATGTTTATTGATTATTAGTCTTATACAAAGTTACGACTAATGTTACAAACACCGAATAGAGGTATCCCTCATCTCGCTCCTTGCCCCTGGCGTGTATAGTTGCCCCCTTAGAGGGGCGACCCTAGCCCCCCGTTATCGCTCTAGGTTAGACCTCCCGAGGGCTCTAGGTTAGAGCGCCGAGGGGCTCTAAGGTAAAGCCCTCAAGGGCTCTAACCTAGAGCCCTTGAGGGGTCAAGTTTAGCCCCCTTGAGAGGCGGTGTAGGACGAGGTCTCTAGGAGCGTGTCTAGGGGTAGTCTGGCGAGGCTAAGCCGGAGAGGGGACGTCTGCTAGGCTCGCGCATCGGGTCGCCGAGTAGCCTGGAGGGGCGCAGGGGGGAGGCAGTGGAGCTGGGAGCAATAATCCGGGCGGGGTAGCGCCTCCCTGCCTGCCCCCAACGTGGAGCTAGTGAGGGGGAGGGAGCGGGCGGTAGATGAGGCGCAAAAAATATGCTTGGTGTGGATAAGAATTTTTGCCTCTAAGGGGTGGGGGCGCTAAGTCGTTAGATGGGCAGGAGTTAGACTGATGGGCTTCGATGTGTATAACTATGTTGGTTAGTCGTTTTTGTTTGACTTACTTGTTGATAATGAGTTAGATATGTTTGATGTGTGTAACGTGTATATGTAAGTGATTGACTTCTATTAGGATATAATTCTAAGGAAAAAGTCAAGCCCAAAAGCGTTTTTTTCTTCGCAAAGATTTACAGACCTTTGTCTCTGCATCGACGCTTGCCTACCTCCTGTGAGGTCGGGTCAAGTGCTCGGGGCAACCCACCTTGAGCAGCATCGCTCACGCATACATTACACTAGATACATATCGTCCCATTACAATGTCCACGACAGAGTCGATCTTTTCCCCCGAGGAAGTGGTGAGTGCGCAGGCCCTATGGAATAGGTGCCGTGCTTTCCTGGCATCGATGTTGCCAGAGCAGACCGTAACCAACTGGGTCGCTCCTATCGAACCCGTTGGTCAGCGTGGTAGTGAACTGACACTGAGGGTACCCTCGGAGCAGTTTGCCATGTACCTGGAGGAGAAGCTCAGTCGTGAGTTTACCTTGCTGATGGAGGCTTTCCTTGGAGGTAACGAAGGGACGCTACTCTTTGAGTATGTCGAGCGCGCTGCTCCTGTGCCCGAGGTGGCTCCTACGGCACAAGTGGGGGGGCTACCTGCGCCCAAGATAGAGGACTACACGAGCTTCTTGAACAAGTCTCATTCGTTTGAGAACTTCTACGAGAGCGACTGCAACCGCGTCGTGCGCTCTGTCGCCGAGGGGGTGGCGATGCGTCCAGGGCAACCTCCCCTGAACCTCCTCTTTATCTACGGGCCTAGCGGAGTGGGGAAGACCCACCTGGCACAGGCCATAGGGCTTAGGGCTCAGGAGATACACCAGGATATGCGCGTGTGCTATGTGTCGGCGTCTAAGTTTGAGGCGCAGTACATCCAGGACGCCCGCTTTAGAGAGCGTTCGCTCTTTATCCAGTTTTATCAGCAGATGGACATCCTCATTATCGATGATATCCAGTTCCTCATCGGTAAGGAGAAGACCCAGAAGGCGTTCTTTGAGATCTTCAACCACCTCTACCTGCTCAACAAGCAGATCGTCATCACCAGCGACATCCCGCCCGTAGAGTTTCGTGGGATGGAAGAGCGTATGATCACCCGCCTGCAAAGCTCGATGATGCTACCCCTAGAGCGCCCTGACCTAGAGCTCAGGCGCCGTATCCTACGCGAGCGTTTGGCCGAGAGTGGCGTAGAGCTCGGCGAGGAGATCGTGGAGATGGTCGCCCTCAATGCCAAGAGCAACGTAAGAGAGCTGACGGGTATCGCCACAACGCTCTTGACCAACTCGAAGTACAAGCGTGGGGGGATAGACCTCCAGTTTGCCCGCTCGGTCGTGAGCCAGTCGATCAAGATGGAGCAGAGGGAGATCACGATGGAGGGTATTATAGACCTGGTGGCAGAGGTCTTCCAGGTAGAGGGCTCGAGCCTCAAGGCAGCTTCGCGTAAGGCCGAGATAGCCCTCCCCCGTCAGGTGGTCATGTACCTGACCAAGACCTATACAGCGCTATCGTACAGCGCCATAGCCGAGCGCCTCAAGCGCAAAAATCATACGACCGTGATGCACGGCTGTAAGGCTATCGAGGAGCGCCTGGAGCGGGACGAGAAGTTTCGTCAGCTCATCACCTCGCTAGAGCAGCGCCTCAAAGAGGGGGAGTAATGCCGGAGCCTAGCCTCCGCACATAGTAAGCCATTAGCCCCTGCCTTGTCACTAAGGCAGGGGCTAATGGCTTACTTAGGGGGTGGGGCAGTGGAGCCCGCTACTCCTCGGCGTATAGCTGGCTCAGCACGCAGGGGAGCTCACTGATGATCTGACTGGCCGAGAGGGTCTCCTCGGACGATCGGGCAACGCATTGGTCGGCCGCCGTACCGTGTAGGTAGCAGGCTAGCAGTGATGCGGTGAGGGGTTCGTAGCCACGCGCCAGCAGTCCCACCAGTAGACCCGAGAGGACATCACCCACGCCACTAGAGGCCATGCCAGCATTGCCAGAGGTAGAGAAGAAGATACTCCCTGAGCGTCGGCATACGGCCGTATAGGCGCCCTTGAGGATGAGGGTAACGCCTTGCTCTCGGGCTAGCTCTCGAGCCTTCTCGAGATACTCCCAGTCGGTATGGCAATAGCCCAGTAGACCAGGGCGCTGCTCCTTCTCAACAAGGAGGATGGCACTGCTGGGGAGCCCTCCGATGAGAGCGCGATCTTGTATCAGTAGGTCTACGGCGCGGCCGTCAAGCACCAGCGGGCGAGAATAGCTCTGGCAGAGGTGCCTGATCTGATCGGCGTGATGAGCTGTCGGCTGGATGCCCGTACCTAGGGCAATGGCCGAGTAGGTGTCGAGGGGAAGCTCTCGGAGGTCTTCTGTCCGAACGACTACTTCGGGCGTTGCCAGGGCTAAGATGGTAGATGCCTCTGGGGCAGTGGCCAAGGTGTCGATGCCGCCACAACCGCTTCTGAGGGCTGCTTGCGTGGCTAGCACGAGGGCTCCACACCGGCCTTTGTCGCCTCCGATGATGAGCGCCTGGCCGTAATCGCCCTTGCTGCTGAAGCGCTCTCGGCGTCTGAGCGTGCGCGCCAGTAGTAGCTCTTCGACGGCGTAGTAGTCGCTGGCAATAGCCTGGTGTACCGAGGCATCTATGCCTAGCGGGAGTATCTGCCACTGACCGGTATAGGGCGCGTTCTCCTGCATCAGTAGGGCTAGCCTAGGCACCTCGAGCGTGAGGGTATGGGTGGCTTTGACAACGGCCGAATAGTCCGTCGTCGTGTTGTCATCGGCATACAAGCCCGTCGGTAGATCGATGCTGACGACGTCTAGCTCGGAGCGGTTGATGAGCTGTACCAGGCCAAGGAAGCCCCCTGAGAGAGGCTGACCATATTCACTCCCGAAGATGCCGTCGATGATCACCTGCCTGGGTAGAAACTCGGGCGGGTCAAAGCGGGTCGTAACCTCCGTGATGGGGATAGCCTCGTCCAGGCGGTGGCGCTGGGCTCGGCACTCTTCGGACAGCTGTCCCTGGTGATAAAAGAGGTATATGCTGACCTGGCGACGAGCCTCATGTAGACGCCTAGCAATGGCTAGGGCATAGGCCCCATTGGTGCCAGGCCCCGCAAAAATATGGATGAGCGGAGTGTGTCGATAGAGCTGGGCAAACGTGCGCACGAAGGCCATCGCGGCACGTTCGCAGAGGTCTGCCTCGGAGAGTTGTCCTTGCTCGGTCGCCCGCCGAAAGAGATCGGCGAGCTGCAAGGTGGTATAAATCTTGCCCATACTGCTTGGTGTTAGGAGAGACAAAGATAGGTGAATGATGGGAGGCTGGGCGAGCAGGACTAGCACCTGCATCTACTTCGCATTCCCATCACCCACCTCTATAATAGGTGCCGTAGCCTCTGGTTAGTCGAGGTTGCTACGTACGATACCTCGCTCTGAGGCGCGTACGAAGTCCACAATCGCCTGCCTATCGGGCGTCTCTTGTAGCTCAGCCTCGATGGCGGCGAGTGCCTGAGTGGTATTGAGCCCGCGTAGGTAGATGATGCGGTAGATATCCCCAATGGCATTGATCTGCTCGCTCGAGAAGCCTCGGCGACGCAGACCAACAATGTTGATACCGCAGTAGGCCAAGGGATCGCGCCCCACCAGTGTGTAGGGGGGGATATCCTTGCTAATGCGGCTACCACCCTGTACCATGACGTGCTTGCCGATGCGTACAAACTGATGCGCTAGGCTACCTCCACTGATGATGGCGTACTCGTCTACGATGATCTCGCCAGCCAGCTGAGTGGCATTGCCCACGATGACATGGTCGGAGAGCTCGCAGTCGTGAGCTACGTGGCTGTAAGCCATCAAGAGGCAGTGAGAGCCGACGACGGTCTTGCCCTTGGAGGCAGTACCACGATTGACGGTGGCACACTCTCTGACCTGGGTGTAGTCGCCGATGATAGCAACGCTCTCTTCGCCCACAAACTTGAGATCCTGTGGGATGCCCGAGATGACTGCCCCAGGGTGTATCTGACAGCCCTTGCCGATGCGTGCTCCGCTACGTACCTGGGCGCCCGAGTGGATGACGGTGTTGTCACCGATGATCGTATTGTCTTCTACTACCGCAAAAGGG
>JBGYQR010000270.1:0-5146 GCA_041839075.1 Porphyromonas sp. | reverse complement strand
GATTTGTTGCTCCGAGGTATATAGGTGGCTACTGGGGTGTAGCTGGCTTAGGCCGTACCTCTCCCCTAGCGTGCTGAATAGCCCCGACTTCATCAGAGCGGCGTTGGGCTCATAGATATAGGCCTGTGGCGCTGTGGCGTAGATGGGCGTGAGCGCCTCCTCTTTGGCGTAGGTGCTAGATAGGCTACGTAGCCTTTGCCTAGTTAGATCCAGCGCGTGTATCTCTACCTCCGTGAGGTCTAGGGGCTCCGGGGCTGAGTAGTCGAATAGCAACAGCAACTCCTTGACCTCTCCTCGTACAGCCATGATGTACACAGCGCGTATATCGGGGTATAGCCTTAGGGTGTGCTTGATATCGAGCATTGGAGAGAGCTTGACCAGGAGCCTAGGTGGGTGGGCATACCCTCGGCTGAGCTCTCCTATGAGGCGATGTACCTCCGAGAGCGATGGCGTGCAGTCTTCGATGGCGTAGACGCGCCTAGCCGAGGCGGTCTGCTCCTCTCGTCGAGCTGGGTCTAGGTAGATGAGCTCGGGGCGGGCAGAGAGGTATAGTCTCTCGAGCCTCTCGAGAGCTTCTGCACAGACGAACTGATGCTTACCCCCCGGGGCTAGCAGACCGATATTATACTCTGTGGCCTCCACCAGTTCGGGACTCTGCTCGACGTATATCCCCTGCCCTGCGCAGAGGCTGAGCGCCCAGTAGTCCACACCCATACCTCCTGTGAGGTCTAGGACACAGCTATCAGGTCGGGCGAATAGCTCTGCCTTGAGGCGAGCGGTAGGCTCGCTGGAGCACTGCTCTAGGTTGAGCTGGCTGGGGACATAGGCGCCAGCCTGGCTCCAAGTGGGGAGCTTGCTCTCTAGCCCTTTGCGTAGGGAGAGCTGTGTTGCCACCGCGCGGCGCTCCTGGATAGAGAGCTCAAGCCCTCCGCCCAAGAGTAGGCGGTCGGGAGATAGCGTCTTGTAGCGCTCGACGAGCGCCATGATATGTCCAAGTCTCTCGCTCATGGTGGCCAGGGCTACAGCTAGAGCTGTGGGTCGTCGGGTACCCTAATGTGCTCGATGACGTAGGCCGCTAGATGTAGGCCAAACACGGCTGGCATATAGCTAATCGTGCCTGCGGTAGACTTCTTGCATCGCTCGCCAGAGATCTCGATGATGGCTTCCTCTCGGGGCAATTCTGTCGAGTACACTACGGGTATCCCTCGGCTGATGCCTAGCTTGCGTAGGCGCTTGCGGATGGCTCTGGCCAGGTTGCAGTTGTGGCTACGCGAGAGGTCGTCGATACGCACGCTGGATATATCCATCTTGGCACCCGCTCCCATAGAGCTGATG
The DNA here is from genome assembly GCA_041839075.1 of Porphyromonas sp. Taxonomy (GTDB): domain Bacteria; phylum Bacteroidota; class Bacteroidia; order Bacteroidales; family Porphyromonadaceae; genus Porphyromonas. Next base: position 3,811 of record JBGYQR010000270.1, on the reverse strand, counting down.
ATGGGGAGCCCCCGCTCTCTGCTCAGCCGTATGAGGTGTACCTTGGGGCTGAGGGAGTCGATGGCGTCGATGACGAAGTCGTATCGGTGCCTATCTAGGAGCCTAACCATATTGTCATCTTGGAGAAACTCCTCTATGACCTCGATCTCAGCGGCGGGGTTAATGTCCCTCAGACGTGATGCCAGCACAGAGGCCTTGCTTTGGCCTATGGCGCTGTGGGTTGCGACGATCTGTCGGTTGATGTTGGAGGGCTGTACGATGTCGGCATCGACGATAGAGAGGCGCCCGATACCTGCCCTGACGAGCATCTCGGTCGCTATCCCCCCCACACCGCCTAGACCTACGACGAGGACGTGGGCACGCTGGAGCTCACTCAGACGCTCCGAGCCGAGTAGGAGCTCGGTACGCTCACACCAGTTGGGTGCAGTCATTATATAAACTATTGCTTGCGATGAATACAACGAAACCAGAGGCTGTGCCTCCCCACCAGGTGGCGGAAGCGCAGCCTCTAGATCCTAGGGAAACACTCGGAGGTGTTGCTTGCTAAGGTCTACTTCTGACGACCGCGAGCGAAGGCGTCCATAGCCTCTAGGCTCATACCCATAGAGCTGAACCCGCCATCGTTGAAGAGGTTTTGCATCGTGATCTTGCGCGTCAGGTCGCTAAAGAGGGAGATGCAGTAGTCGGCGCAGTCGTCGGCCGTAGCATTGCCTAGAGGCGAGAGGTCTTCGGCGAAGTCGAGTAGGTCGGTCATACCCTTGACGCCACTGCCGGCTGTCGTCATCGTAGGCGACTGAGAGACGGTGTTGATGCGTACGCCCTTTTCTCTGCCGTAGTAGTAGCCAAAGCTACGGGCGATAGACTCTAGCAGGCTCTTGGCATCGGCCATATCGCCATAGCCGAGGAAGGTGCGCTGAGCTGCGATGTAGGTAAGGGCTACGACCGAACCACCTTCGGCGATGGCATCCAGGCGCTTGGCCGTTTGTAGCATCTTGTGAAACGAGATAGCCGAGATATCGAGGGTCTGGCTGAGCATCTTGTAGTCGAGCTCGTCGTAGGCACGACCCTTGCGCACGTTGGGGCTCATGCCGATAGAGTGTAGTACGAAGTCTACGGGGCCTCCTAGAGCCTCCATAGCCCCCTTGAAAACCAGCTCGAGGTCGGCCTCGCTAGTAGCGTCGGCGGGGATTACCTGAGCGCCGAGCTTCTGACCAAGCTCATTGAGCGAGCCCATGCGCACAGCCACGGCTGTGTTGGTTAGGACGATCTGTGCACCTTCTTCTACGGCACGCTCGGCTACGCGCCAAGCAATGGATTGTTCGTTGAGGGCACCGAAGATAATACCCTTCTTGCCTTTCAATAGGTTATAGCTCATAATCTTATTGTCTCTAGTTGATTATACCAATGTTTCTTGTCTTTTGATGGCACAAAGATAGCTAATTTGTGCATACGGCAAGCCTCCTGCTGGCTTTGACCTCCGACAGAGGTGAGCCTGGTCGCTCCAATGCTGTCCTGGTTGGGGCTTATTTGTGGTGCTGGAGCCCCCTCCTCTGTGCTGGGGGATTGCCCCCCTTGAGGGCGCTGAGATAGACCCCTTGAGGGCTCTAGGTTAGAGCCCTTGGACGCTCTAAGGTAAAGCCCTTGGGCGCTCTAACCTAGAGACCTCGAGGGGTTGTGTTTGCTCCCCTATCAGAGAGGCGGGCTTGGGGCGAGGTCGTCTAGGGGATAGGAGGAGAGTGGGTGAGGGGCTATCCTCCAGTTCCACTCCGAGAGATCGCCCCTCGGAGCGCGGTCTACAAGCGCTGTGGGGCAGGAGGAGACGGAGAGTAGGGAGCTCGAGAGGGGGGCAAGAGGCAGAGAGGGCGGAGAGGGAGCGCGTTCGCGTGTGGAAGATTTGTGCCCGATGAGCGTGGTTTGTGTTGGATGATTGATATATTTGTAGACGTTTTATGCCTCGGATGCCGTCGGCTGATAGCATTTGAGGAAACCATTAACGCTAAAGCAATAACCTAAAGATGTCTCAGCTGAGATTTAAGGCCCTCCAAGAGGCGCAAGCCCGCAAGGCTATCAAGGTAGATAACCTCGCGGGATCTGTGGCGGATTACTTCGCTCAATCCGTTTTCACCATGTCTACAATGCAACGCTACTTGAGCCGAGAGGTCTACAAGCAACTGAGGCAACATATCAAGGAGCGTAAGCCCATTAGCCTCTCGCTGGCGGATCACATAGCTGCTGCGATGAAGATGTGGGCGATGGAGCGAGGCGTTACACACTACACCCACTGGTTTCAGCCTCTGACGGACGGCACGGCCGAGAAGCACGATGCCTTTGCCTCGCCCTCTGAGGGTGGGGGGATGCTGGAGGAGTTTAGTGGCAAGCTCCTCGTGCAGCAAGAGCCCGACGCCAGTAGCTTCCCCAGCGGAGGGCTACGCAATACGTTTGAGGCACGTGGTTACTCGGCTTGGGATCCTTCTTCTCCAGCTTTCATTGTCGATGATACGCTCTGTATCCCCACGGTCTTCATCGCCTACACGGGGGAGGCGCTCGACTTCAAGACGCCTCTGCTCAGAGCCCTCGAGGCTGTGGACAAGGCTGCTACGCGGGTGGTACACTTTTTTGACCCCGAGGTAACGTCGTGTACGACTTTCCTGGGTTGGGAGCAGGAGTATTTTTTGGTCGATGAGTCGCTCTTCAATGCGCGCCCCGACCTCTGCCTGACGGGGCGTACGCTGATGGGGCACGAGAGCTCCAAAAACCAGCAACTCGACGACCACTATTTCGGTGCCATCCCCGAGCGTGCCCAGGAGTTTATGAAAGACCTTGAGGTCGAGTGCCACAAGCTGGGTATCCCCGTCAAGACCCGCCACAACGAGGTCGCGCCCAACCAGTTTGAGATAGCCCCCGTCTACGAGGAGTGCAACATCGCCAATGACCACAATGTACTACTGATGAGTACGATGAAGCGTGTGGCCAGCCGACACCATCTGCGCGTGCTCCTGCACGAGAAGCCCTACGAGGGTGTCAATGGCTCGGGCAAGCACTGCAACTGGTCGATCGGTACCAATACGGGGGAGAACCTATTCTCGGCCGGGCAGACAACCCAGGAGCATCTGCGGTTCATCACCTTCATCGCCATTACGCTGATGGCGGTGTATCGCCACGATGCTTTGCTCAAGGCTAGCATTGCCTCGGCGACCAACCTGCACCGCCTAGGGGGACACGAAGCGCCTCCCTCGATCATATCCTGCTTCCTCGGGAGCGAACTCTCGGGCGTGCTGGATGCTTTCCTCGGCCTCAGCTCCGATGATGCCATCGCCATCGACGACAAGAAGGACTTCAAGCTCGGCGTCGGTCAGATCCCTAACCTCATGCTCGACAATACCGACCGCAACCGCACGTCGCCCTTTGCCTTCACGGGCAATCGCTTCGAGTTTCGTGCTGTGGGCTCCTCGGCCAATCCCGCCTGTGCCATGCTGAGTCTATGTACAGCCCTGGCCTACGAGATGCAGCTCTTTGCCGATGAGGTCGAGCGCCTCTCTGCGACCCTCCCCGTGGAGGAGGCGCTCTTTAGAACCATCCAGAGCTATGTGCGCGAGTCGCGCCCCATACGCTTTGGAGGCAATGGGTATAGCCACGAGTGGCACGAAGAGGCTGCTCGCAGAGGGCTCAACGTCGATACCCACGTGCCCAGGCTCTATGAGGCCTATACGAGCCAGCAGAGTGTGCGGGCTTTTGCCGAGATGGGTGTGCTGAGCCGTACCGAGCTCGAGGCGCGCAACGAGGTCAAGTGGGAAATCTTCATGAAGAAGGT
>JBGYQR010000269.1:0-4629 GCA_041839075.1 Porphyromonas sp. | reverse complement strand
TGATGCCTTGGATGGCACAGGTTAGCCTCTATCCGTAGCCGAAAAATAGCTCTAGGGCGGCCACACCTCAGATACCTACTCGTATTTTGATGCGCCTGCCCTGCCTGCCCCGAGGGTGCTTGTATTCCCTCAGAAAACGTAGTACCTTTGCCAGCGCTGAGAGGCTTAGCCCTCTACGCTGCCTAGATGGTGAAATGGTAGACACGAGGGACTTAAAATCCCTTAGCCACTATGGCTGTGCGGGTTCGAGTCCCGCTCTAGGTACCCACTTGTGTGGTCTCGTGGCATAGCCCCCGATAGTAATGATGCTGTCGGGGGCTATGTCGTAGGTATATTTTTCTGCATCAGTGAGCATGGGTAAGACATTTGTGTTACCTTTGGTGGTGTATTTATTCGATAATCGTTGCAATCGTTATGAAGAAAACAAAGGTTGGACTAGCAGCGCTCATGGTCTTGGCTCTCGCCTCTTGTGGTGAGAACTCTAGTGCCTACAAAGCGCTTCAAGCAAAGTATGACTCTGTAAACCTCGTCAATCAGGCTTATGAGTCGGATCTCAGCGAGACAGACTCGCTCGTAGCAAGCGTGCTCAATAACTTCCAGGACATCGCCTCCGTGGGGCAGATGATAGACACCTCTAGGGCTCGTGGCGAAGTCAAGATGAGTGAGAAGGAACGTATCAAAGACAACGTTACCCTCATCACCGACAAGCTCCGCTCTAGTGCCGAGGCGCTAGATGTGTTGACCAAGAAGCTAGAGGCTAGTGGGGCCGAAAACACGCGCCTGCGTCGCACCCTCACAGCTCTCAAGCGTGAGCTGGCTACTCAGCACGAGCGTGTCCTTGCCCTGACGGAAGAGCTACAACGTAAGGACTTGGCTATCGGTCTCCTAGACTCGATGGTCACGAGCCTCAATAGCGATGTAGAGCGCCTCGGTGAGACTACCCGACGTCAGACTGAGACACTCGCCACCCAGGAGGCCGAGCTCAACACCGTGCGCTACTGCATCGGGACGGCACGCGATCTCAAGGACTACAATATCCTCAAGGGTAGCAAGGTCTCTACCGACCAGGTGGATCCCAATTACTTCACGACGGCAGACCTGCGCAACCTCACGCAGATCCCGCTGATGAGTAAGAAGGCTCAGCTCCTGACGGTACACCCCTCTAGCAGCTATGAGCTGATTGCCGATGGGGACAAGATGCTGACGCTCAACATCAAGAACCCTCAGGCATTCTGGTCTAACGCCAAGACCCTCATCATCCGCGTAGACTAATTGCCTCTAGGCTCTTAGAGTAGCCCTTGAGCCGTATTATCTCCACGCAGGCCATCGTCCTGCACCATACTCCTTATAGCGACCGCTACTGCATTGTGCATCTGTACACGAGGCAGTGCGGTCGCTTGGGTATCTTGGTACCACGCCCTAAGCGTAAGGCTTCCCCAGGCAAGTATAGCCTGGTGCCTTTGAGCGAGGTAGAGCTTTTGGCCGAGCGGAGCCCGCATCGAGAGCTGGCCACAGTGCGCGAGATTAAGCTCCTTAGAGCCAACCATCGCCTTCAGATGGATCCCATCAAGCAGAGCCAGGCGATGTTTGTGAGCGAACTGCTCTACCGCATCTTGACGCATCCCGAGGAAGATCCCGAGCTCTACGACTACCTCTCGCGCTCGATGGAGACGCTCGATGGGCTAGGTCGGGGCGTGGCCAATTTCTACATCTGCTTTGCCTACCACCTGCTAGACTACCTGGCCATCTCCCCTAGCATCGACAGCGAAGATGCTGAGGCTCTGCGCCGTGGTAGCCTCCTTTGGTACGACCTAGAGGAGGTGTGCTATACGCCAGTGCCGAGCAATCCCCGGCATGCTCTGCGCCCTACCGAGGCTTTGCACCTACCGCTCTTGGAGCGGATGCACTACGGCAATCTAGCGGCCTATCGATATAGTCGAGGTGAGCGGGGGATGATCATCGACCGCATCCTTCTCTATTATAGGCTACACCTGCCGCCGTTCCCAGCCATCAAGTCCCTAGATATTTTGCGGGGTATCTCTCCTGGCTCTGCCGTTGCTATGGGATAGCTCTCGTGGAGGCTTTTCGATATAAGCCACCACGAGACATGGCCTAGCCTAGCCCGACAATCCGCAATCAAAGCGGAGGGTAGCCTAGCCTCAATACGACTTAGCCCGACTGCCACCAGTGGCAGTCGGGCTAAGTCGTATTGAGAGGTGGCTTACTTCTGGGGTAGGGGGGTGAGAACCCCTTAGCGCTCGTCTATCCCCTGGGCATAGACACGCCAGCGCTCTAGGAGCTCCCGTAGGTCAGGAGCTATCTCGCTATCGAAGCGCATCTCCTCTTTGGTGATGGGGTGGACGAAGCCCAGCGTCTTGGCGTGCAGGGCTTGCCGTGGACAGATGGTAAAGCAGTTGTCTACAAACTGCTTGTATTTGCTAAAGTGGTTGCCCCACAAGATCTTGTCTCCTCCGTAGCGCTCGTCGGCGAAGAGGGTATGACCAATATGCTTCATGTGTGCACGTATCTGGTGCGTGCGTCCGGTCTCTAGTCGGCACTCAATCCAGCTGACGTAGCCTAGCTCCTCGAGTACTTTGTAGTGGGTAACGGCATGCTTGCCTACTCCGCTCTCCGGGGGGTAAACAGCCATCAGCAATCTATCACGCTCGTCGCGCCCGATGTTGCCGATGATCGTTCCCTCCTTTTGTGCTAGCCTGCCCCACACTAGGGCGCGGTACGAGCGGTGGGTAGTCTTGTGGAAGAACTGCCGGCTTAGGTGTGCCTTGACCTCGGGGCGCTTGGCTACGACCAGTAGACCGCTGGTGTCTTTGTCGATGCGGTGCACGAGCCCCACACTGCTGTCTTCGGGGTCGTAGAGCGGATCATCCTTGAGGTAATACGCCAGGGCATTGACGAGCGTACCCGAGTAGTTGCCAAAGCCTGGGTGTACGACCATGCCCGGGGGCTTATTGATGACCAGGAGATAGTCGTCCTCGTAGACCACGTCTAGGGGAATATCCTCGGCGACAATCTCTAGTTCGCGCCTGGGGCGGCGTAGCTGGAGGGTAACGATGTCGTGAGGCTTGATGCGGGTGTTGCTCCTGACGGGCTTGCCGTTGATGAAGACAAACCCCGCCTCGGCAGCCTGCTGAATGCGGTTGCGGCTAGTCCCTGGCATACGGTCTACCAAAAACTTGTCCACGCGTATAGGCCCCTGCTTGGGGTCGGCGATACAGCGGAAGTGCTCATACAGGAGCCCCTCGTCTTCGTGCTCTTCGTCCGGGGCGAAGCTATCGCCCTCGGAGAGCTCCTCGTGGATGAGTTCGCCCCCCCAGCTCGTCGCTACGATTGAGGCTCGAGGCCCAGTCGAGCAGGTCGTCGCTGGCCTTGCCGAAGTGTAGTTGGTTCATCTGCTGATTGTGCTCTTGGTTAGCCTCCTGGCTGTGTGGTATCACCACCAGTCTTCGGGCTCTTTGGGTGGTACGCTGTCGGGCTTGGGTGGGCTGGGGACATGCTTGCCCTCGCCGTCTACCATCGTGCCCTCTGTGTCCTCGATCAGGTCGCTGATACGTAGCGAGTCGAGCATCAGGGAGCTCACCAGGAGGGTCAGGCGTGTGCTACGAGAGACACGGCTACCAGGCTTGAGCTCTAGCCCCGAGGCGTCGAGTACTCCGAGGCAGAGGTCTTTGTACTCACCTGCTACCTCGCGTACCTGTATGTGCTCAAAGCCCATCCCTCTGAGCAATGCCATAGCATTGCGAGCCGACATATTGGCGACCATGGGCATCGTCATCGGTCTGTCTGCCGAGGCGAATATCGTTAGATATACGATGCGCCCAGGCTTGACGCGCGAGCCAGCCACGGGTAGCGACTCCTGCACCGTCCCAGGGATGGCCTCTCGGCGGTAGACCGAGTCTACGATCTCGTACTCGAGGCCTACCTCCTCGAGGTTAGCCTTGGCCTCGGAGAGGGCTTTGCCTCGTAGCTCGGGGATAATAACCTCCTCCCCGTGCTGGGTGTAGAAGCCGAGCCACCAGCCTATCCCCAAAGAGAGGACGACCAGGGCTCCTAGGGCGAGCAGTAGATGAAAGCCTATCGACGAGCTACGCGCTCGGGTGGGTTTTGTTTCTTTCTTGGTCATAATGGTCTTGCTTGTGCAACCTTGTCGTGGGATGAGGGGACTAGTGGCCTAGGCATCGAGGCTGGCGTTGATGAAGTGCATCAGCCCCGGGGTGCCATCTGTCTCGATGGTCTGGCTAGACCCTTCCCAGTCTTTGAGGCCTCGGTGTATGTAGATGATCTTGTCGCCGATGGTACGTACGGTATTCATATCGTGGGTATTGACGATGGTCGTCATGCCCAGTTCATGCGTCAGCTCCTGTATCATCAGGTCGATGACCCTGCTGGTCTTGGGGTCGAGCCCCGAGTTGGGCTCGTCGCAAAACAGATACTTGGGGCTTAGCGATAGGGCGCGTGCTATGGCTGTGCGCTTCATCATCCCCCCACTGATCTCGCTGGGATATTTGTAGGCGGCATCCTGGAGCCCTACCCGCTCGAGCAGGTGTAGGGCTCTGTCGCGCTTCTCTGCGTTGCTCTCGGGCGAAAACATCTCCAGGGGAAACATCACGT
>JBGYQR010000268.1:0-9402 GCA_041839075.1 Porphyromonas sp. | reverse complement strand
TAGAGGCTCATACCCAATCTTACAGTCAAACTTACCTGTCAGAGGCTCATAGATCATTTTCAGATACTTAGGAACTTCTCGTTCATCTTCAATGAAGCACTGCCGTATTTGTTCCGCTAATTCATTCCCTGATGAGTTTAACCATCTCTGATTCTCATCAGAGACATCATATTTCCTAGTAGAGTATTTGTTTAATTTGGATTTGAAAGAGATTTTTCCATTTATCTTAAAGAATACCAGATATGTATACCCTAACTCCAAAGAAATATAGACATATATAGATTCTATTTCTTTGCTGTAGTCTGCATACTCAAAAGCTATTTGCACGCTCTCCTCTATGAGTGATGTAAATGTTTTATCAAACTTTTCAGTTGCCATTTTTGTCAATTATTAGGTATTACTCTTATGCCATAAGTTTCATCATCTATCTTATAGTCTCGCTTGAAGCCGCTGGGACGCATACTCTCTCCCTCATACAGTACTTGTATCCGAAGCTCTACTTTAGAGCCTCTGTGAAGGGCATCAGCCCAAGTAGCTGAGAGTGGGGGCGCATTATTTTCGCATCTATTTGGTTGATAATCTACTACCTAAGGTAGTAAGATTGAGAAAATGATAGGGCTACTGCATAAAATCCAACTTGCAGATAAGCAATATCGAGGTTCTATCCCCAACGACCTTAAAGGACGAGGCAATCGGCATTGCCGTCTCTTTGAGACAGGAACTAAGGAGTAACAGCATTGTGGCTGATAAGAGTAATCGCCGGAACATACAGAATAAACGTTTAATATTATATAGAACAAAGATACTTAGACTTTACCTCTAACAAGCTGAGAACTAAATCCATTACTCCAGAATTAGGTATGCCTTTCCTGGTACTACTTGTTTAGCTCCTTGATTATTCTTCCCCATCCGAGTCTATCAGCCACACCCTATCTTTTTTTAGATAAACAATGGGCTCCACCGTAAATTCAAAGCCTTCGACAGGGCTACGCTCCTCCCAAATATCAGTTACTTCACTTTCAAAAATCTCATACATTGGGTCATACCTCGTACAGAGCAAATGTACACCCCTTGTATGTGGCGTATTCACCTAGTCTTGGTCTTGTGATATTCATTCCGTCTTTATAAGTCTTCTGCTCTTACAAATTTATTCTCACGTTTCTTGTAAACACCTCTTAAGATCTCTTGCCCATCACTGAATACTTCCCAAAGCTCAGCCCCTTCAGCCGGTATTGCATCAACACCTTCTCCCAGATGCCATTCTGGCACTTCTAGTCGTCCTTTCCTCGCTCTAGGGCGAGCTCGTTCATGTCGCTATAACTTTGACCTCCACATAAATAAGTCGCTAGGGCGATGACTAATATGTCGCTTAACTTGTGCTTACAGCGCCCTCCACGCGTGGGTCTTCTAGCTCTGATGGATAATCCAATAAACTCATAACACAAAGGTACTCGCTTTTTGATGCGGTAGCCCTGGGTGGTAGCCTGGGCCCCTTCAGAGTCCCCCCTCAAGTTCAAAAATCAAGCTATGGCACCTACTAGCGAAGGATGGCTAATGTACTGGAGGGCAATCGCGCCACCATTACCCCCAAAATTGTACAAGTACATCTCTCCGAAAAAAGACCTAGGTCTTTCTCGAGAAAAACCTAGGTCTTTGCGCCCAAAAACCTAGGTCTTTTTGCTGAGAGAAGTGGTACGGCTTTTGGGGGGTAGTACGCTCTCTGCGCCAGCTAGGTATTGCTAGTCAGATGATGTCGCCTTAGAGAGACCAGGCAATGACCTGACGTGTATGCTCTAGCGTTGCGTTCACCAGCCCTCTAATGGTGTTATGTAGACTTTCGGCTTGAGCTATATGGGGCGTTCTCTAGCGTGGGGTATTCTTTGGGCCTCTTAGGTTGTGGGGCTACTTTGCACATGTGCATCACTAGAGGTACTCGGCGAGAGAGGGTTCTCTTGGGGGAGTATCCGCAAGAGACAAAATGAAGCCCTCCCAGCCATTACCCTAGGGGTGGGTATGACTGGGAGGGCTTAGGGTCTAGAGAGGGTGTGTGTGCCTCTTAGATCTCTCCTTAGGCCAAGAAGCTGAGTATGATACCAGCGGCTACGGCAGAACCAATGACACCTGCCACGTTAGGACCCATGGCGTGCATCAGTAGGTAATTGGTAGGATCGTACTCGAGACCGATGACTTGAGAGATACGGGCTGAGTCAGGTACAGCCGATACTCCTGCATTACCGATCAGAGGATTGATCTTGTTGCCAGGCTTGAGGAAGAGGTTGAAGAGCTTCACAAACAAGATACCGCACATGGTGGCCACCATGAATGAGAAGGCACCTAGGGCAAATATCTTGATCGAATCTCCCGTGAGGAATACTGTGGCTTGCGTCGAAGCACCTACGGTAACACCTAGTAGGATGGTGATGGTGTCGATCAGTGGCCCCTTGGCCGTATCGGCAAGGCGCTTGGTAACACCACTCTCCTTGAGCAGATTGCCAAAGAAGAGCATACCCAACAGGGGTAGTGCGGGTGGCACGAGTAGGCAAGTCAGTAGTAGTCCAGCGATAGGGAAGATGATCTTCTCTGTCTGTGAGACTTGGCGTGGGCGTTTCATACGTATCAGGCGCTCCTCCTTGGTCGTGAGCATCTTCATAAATGGGGGCTGGATAATGGGCACCAGCGCCATATACGAATAGGCAGACACGGCAATAGCTCCCATAAGGTGAGGGGCTAGCTTGGATGAGAGGAAGATGGCGGTTGGACCATCTGCGCCACCGATAATACCGATGGCACCAGCCTGGGCGGGATCGAACCCTAGCTGTAGCGAAGCCATATAGGCCGCAAAGATACCTATCTGTGCCGCAGCCCCGATGAGCATCAACTTAGGGTTGGAGATCAATGCCGTGAAGTCGGTCATTGCTCCAATACCTAAGAAGATGAGTGGGGGATACCAGCCCTTCTGTACGCCCTGATAGAGGATATTGAGAACGGAGCCCTCTTCGTAGATTCCTATGGAGAAACCTTCGCTGAAGGGGATGTTCCCAATGAGCATACCGAAGCCGATGGGTATCAGTAGTAGTGGTTCGAACTCGTACTTGATAGCCAGGAAGATGAACAATAGTCCAATCAAGAGCATAACAAAATGCTCAGGCGTGGCATTGTAGAAGCCCGTGAAACCCCAGAAGTTCTCTAGGTTTTCAATCAAGAAACCAGCGAAACCAAACATACTACCTCTAGCCTATAAAGAGAATTTCTGCTCCTTCGAGAATGCTGTCGCCCTTGGCTACCTTGATGGCCGTAACTACACCATCGCTCTCGGCGTTGATGTTGTTTTCCATCTTCATAGCCTCTAGGATAGCTACCGTCTGACCGGCCTTGACCTGGTCGCCTACATTGACCTTGAGGTCGAGGATCACTCCAGGTAGGGGAGAGAGGATGGGCTTACCAGAGCCAGAGGCTGCTGCTGGAGCAGGTGCAGGAGCGGGGGCGGGGGCTGCTACTGGAGCAGGTGCAGGCGCTGCAGCCACAGGCGCAGGTGCTGCCACTGGCTTAGCTACTGGGCGAGGCGCAGGAGCGCTGAAGCCCTCTGTGAGGATGTCTACCTTGTAAGACGTACCATTTACTTCTACAGCAGCCGTAGTGCCGTCTAGGTCGATGATGGCGACGGTGTACTCGTTGCCATTGATACTATACTTATACTCTTTCATATGGATGATGTATGATTTGCTGTGATAATGTTACAAGCGTGTGGGGAGTGCACGCATACTCTGAGTTTTGTGGCTCCATGCCGATGACGTACGCTTGATGGTCAGGACGAACGACTCGTTGTCGTGGTCGTACTTGCCCATCTCTTCGTGCAGTGCATAGGCGATGGCGGCGAAAATTTCTTTATCCACGGGGATCATCTCTGTCTATGATTACTTGAGGCGTTAGCGATGCACGCTGGCCCTCAGACCTAGATGGCGAGCGTTCCACCCAGAGGGGCGACGTGCCCCAAAGGTTAGGACATACGACTCGTCGTCGTGCTGGTCTTGAGCGTAGGCGTTGATCGCCATCGAGATTGCTATTGCTACCTCGTCGGTGCAGGCACGCTGCTCGGCATCCAGCGCTAGGGCGATGGCCACGAGGGCTTCACCCGAGGGCTTTTGGTTGGACGAGCTAGGGCGTGCGGGGGAGTATTCAGCTTTGGTCTCAGAGGAGGTTGTCTTGCCCCGTTCGCTCAGGTAGGTCATCAAATTGCCAACAAGGCGAAAGATGATCGAGAGCAAAAGGAGTGAGGAGAACACTACCGCTACGGCCGTGGTGGTCATCACCAGGCCACTGGGGTCAGACTCGGCTAGAGATGCCGAGCGCGTGTTCGTCTGAGCCATAGCGCTCCCGCCTAGGGCCAAGATAGACCCTAGGACGAGGAGGCGATGGGAGTGCTTGATATTCATATAACTGAATACACTAATAACCGACTTATAGAGGTAGGTTGTCGTGCTTCTTGGCGGGGATGCTCTGACGCTTGGTGCGTAGTTGCTCGAGAGCACGGATGATGCGGAAGCGCGTGTTGCGTGGCTCGATGACATCATCCATGAAGCCGTAAGAGGCAGCGTTGTATGGGTTGGCGAATGCCTGACGGTATTCGTTTTCCTTCTCCATGGCTGCTTCGGCGGGGTTCTCGGCAGCGGCCACCTCCTTGGCGAAGATAACCTCTACGGCTCCAGCAGGGCCCATCACGGCAATCTCAGCGCTTGGCCAAGCGTAGTTTACATCGCTACGTAGGTGCTTAGAGCTCATCACGATGTAGGCACCACCATAGCTCTTGCGGAGCGTTACGGTGATCTTGGGCACAGTGGCTTCGCCGTATGCGTAGAGGAGCTTAGCTCCGTGTACGATCACCCCGTTGTACTCCTGACCCGTACCAGGTAGGAAGCCAGGCACGTCTACCAGCGTTACCAGAGGGATGTTGAAGGCGTCGCAGAAGCGCACGAAACGAGCAGCCTTGCGAGAGGCGTTGCTATCGAGAGCACCTGCCATGACCATAGGCTGGTTGGCTACGATACCTACGCTCTGGCCATTGAAGCGAGCGAAGCCAACGATGATATTCCTAGCGTAGTCCTTGTGGATCTCGAGGAACTCACCATTGTCCACCACAGCTCCGATGACATCGTACATATTGTACCCCTTGTTGGGCTGGTCGGGAATGATCTCGTTGAGGAAGTCCTCTACGCGGTCGATGGGGTCTGTACACTCCGCGCAAGGAGCGTCCTCCATGTTGTTTTGTGGAATGAAGCTAAAGAGGTGACGGATCAGACGGATGGCCTCCTCTTCGTTTTCGGCAGCGAAGTGTGATACACCACTCTTGCTAGCGTGTACGCTGGCACCACCGAGCTGCTCCTGAGTAACGTCTTCGCCCGTTACGGTCTTGACCACCTTGGGGCCAGTGAGGAACATGTAGCTGGCGCCCTTGACCATGATGGTAAAGTCCGTCAGAGCAGGTGAATAAACAGCGCCACCGGCACAAGGACCGAGGATGGCAGAGATCTGAGGTACTACACCAGAGGCGAGGATGTTTTGCTGGAAGATGTCTCCGTAGCCTTGTAGGGCGTTGATACCTTCCTGGATACGAGCACCACCCGAGTCGTTGAGCCCGATGACGGGAGCTCCCTGTTGCATAGCCAGCTGCATGATCTTGACGATCTTGCTAGCCATCATCTCTCCGAGAGAGCCTGCTGCTACGGTGAAGTCCTGTGCAAAGACGTACACGAGACGACCATCGATCGTGCCATAACCCGTTACAACACCATCACCGAGGTGCTTGGTCTTCTCTGCGCCAAAGTTGGTACAGCGGTGCTTGACGAACGTGTCGATCTCTTCAAAACTGCCTTCGTCCAGCAACATGGCGATACGCTCACGAGCGGTAAACTTACCCTTGTCGTGTTGCTTGTCGATAGCCTTCTGACCGCCACCGAGGTGGGCAGTAGCTCGTAGCTGGATGAGCTCCTTGATCTTTTCTAACTGAACACTCATAGTTCTTTTTATTCTCTGATTTTAGTAAACGTTCTCCTTCTTGGGCAAGGGGGTAGTCAGCAAAGTAGCGAAGAGACCTCCAGGCATCCGCTCTCTTTGGGGCGTCCTAGGGTCTCTTCGCTATGTCGCTTACTTTTCCTTGCTACAAAACTCGGTCAATACGCCCATCGTGCTCTTGGGATGGAGGAAGCCGATGTTGAGCCCCTCGGCTCCTGGGCGAGACTGTTTGTCGATCAGGCGTACGCCCTTCTCTTCTACTTCGCGGAGTGCTTCACTAGCGCTGGGCACGGCAAAAGCGATGTGGTGGATGCCTTCGCCACGATTTTCGATGAACTTGGCAATCGTGCTCTCGGGGCTTGTCGCCTCTAGTAGCTCGATCTTGGTCTGGCCTACCATGAAGAAAGCTGTCTTGACCTTTTGATCCTCAACAACTTCGATGTTGTAACACTTCAGCCCTAGGACGCCTTCGTAGTAAGGCAGTGCCTCTTCGATGCTCTTAACAGCAATACCTAAATGCTCGATGTGCGATAGGTTCATAGCTATATACTTTATTAATATGTAATACTCCTTGTCTGGGGGCCTCCCCCAGCTCTACTAACTAGAGGCAAAATTAAGAAATATATCAACAATCCCGCCTCCATCCTCAAAAAACCTGCTCCACCAGGCCAGTACTCGCCTTCTAGGCTCTTGCTCATCCATTTTTAGAGGTTCTCCCAAGCGAGGCATAGGGGGCGGGGAGATTTTTACACTTCTATAATGTATAGGAGGACGTTGCGTAGCTCCGAGGCCTCGCCCCTACCGAGGGCTGGGATGCGGTAGGTGCTCCCGAGGGTAGAGATTTCTAGCGAGCATGTGTTTGTACCCCTCTGCCAGATGGCTTGGCGGAGGCTAATCATTCCGACAGACTCGTAGGGTATCCACGTCTCCTGCCTAGCCCATCCCCCCTGGGTGATGTGCAAGTGGCGAGCTGTAAGCCTAACGCTACCATGGCGATAGAGGCTCCAGCCATAGCCTCCGCATAGCACGAGGGGGAGCGTAGAGAGAAGCTGCCAGTGCCAGGTCAGTTCGCCTCGATAGGTCAGCCAGGCGACGAATGCCCCAAGGGCTAGTGCTCCTGCTAGGCCGATGAGTAGGTGGAGGCGCCAGATATACCAGCGACTTCTAAGCCCTCTCTGGATCTCTCGAGGCGACACCTGCCACCAGTCCAAGATACTGGCTTCGTCTTGCCAGCCTCTGAGGCGAAACTTGTTGCTCTCGTCCTTGTCGGAGAGGCTGCTACGAGCCAGATCTACCTGGAGCGTCTTAGTGCCAACAAGAGACTCGAGTATGTTGGTCTTGAAGCTGATGCTGACGGCTTGCTTGCGCCTGATGACCTGCTTGATACGAGTAGAGAGACCTCGAGAGAGGACAATCCTCTTGGGCGAGATCTCTACCTCTGCCTGCCAGTATTGCCATACGTATATACCTGTCTGTATGACGGCGCTAGCCAGCAGGACGACAAAGAGGCCTATGGCGATAGCGATACCATCCTCGACCCACTGCATCACCTGGGGCGAATGCCCAAGAGACTTGCTGTACTGGATGATCTGCCTGGTAATCGTACTCTCGGGGAGCAGGCTTCGTATTTCCTCAAAGCCCTTGTAGACGACGTAGGCAATGAGCCAAATACCTTTGATATGGTTGCCTGTCAGCCCTGCACGTATGAGGTCCCATAGCTGGTAGCTGATGATCTTGGGCTCCACTGCTGATGGAGAAGCTATGTCTACGGCTTCCATACCGCTGGGCTGGCTGGAGGGCTCCTCCAGGGGCGGAGTAGCTTCCTCCTGGGACGCGTGCTCCAGGTAGATTCGCTCCTCTTGAGCGATGACTTGATACAAGGTATCGTACTCCGCCTGGGTGAGGATAAGCTCTAGCTCTACGCCCTCTGTGGCCTTGGTGTCGATCTTGAGCCCTACCATATCGGTGGCCTGATACCACATGTTGCTCTCTGTAGATAGGCTGTGAATGCGCGAGAGGGGGATGGTGAGCTTGTGCTTGGAGAGCCAGCCATGTGCTAGATGGAGTAGACCACCCTCGACCCAATAGCGCAGAGAGAAGTAGCGCACGATGGGGCGCAGTATCGACTGCACGAGCACGAGCCCGATAGCTCCGCCAAGTACCCAGCCGTTGGTCTCTGCCCCCTTGCTCCACACCAAAATGCTGACAAGGAAAAGCCCCGTCGTGATTAGCGAGCGTATGTTGAGCAGTCCACAGAGCATCACCACCAGCGCCTGCCGGGACATGCGCCTGGGTTGGGAGAAGTCTATTGGATTATGCCTGTTCATCGCTTCGTATCTGCGCTAGGATATAGGCCTTGATACGCTCGGCTTCGGTACGCTTGAGCCCTTTGATATACATCTCTCCAGCATTTGTCGAAGACGTCCAAATGGCGAGGTTGTGGTAGCCGAGGCGCCGGGCGATGAGGCCCTGGGTGATAGATACCTGCTGGATGCGCTTGTAGGGGATGGTGGCTTGCACGCCCTTGATGATCCCTTGGCGGATATGAATGTCGTGCTCTCTGATGGCATAGCCTCGATAGCGGTAGGCCGCTCCGAGTAGCATCAAGTTGCCTATGGACAGCATCAGACACAGACCGACCGAGATGAGTATAGCCACCCATGGCCAGTCGAGTAGCAGGGAGGCTATTGTACTGGCGATGGCGATGCCACCCCAGCTCAGTAGGGTAGAGGCGACAAGTCCCTTGTAATAGACGGGGAGCACGCTTTGATATTCGATAGCCTCAGCATCGGGGAGGCTACGAGGATCTATTTGCTGGTTGGAGAATGTATTCATTGTGGTCATAGTGATTGTACGAAGTTCGGGCGCTAGCCTAACCCTTGCGGCCGAAGTCCGCTGGTATCTCGCCCCAGTTGATGGTGTCCCATTTGAGGATAGGCGTTGTATAGGTGTTGGTTTGTAACCATTGCTCGGCGCGCAGGACGAGGTCTAGCAGGGCTGCCGTCTCGTTGTCTCGGGCTAGGAGTGTCTTGCAACGCTTTTTCTTGACCCATGAGATGGCGGTAACGCTATCGGAATATATGGGGATGGTGAGCCCATGCTTTTTGAGCAGGCTGAGTCCGTGCACGATGGCGAGAAACTCGCCGATGTTGTTGGTGCCTTTGGGGAAGGGGCCGACATGAAAGGCCTCTTGGAGGGAGTGTACCATCACGCCCCGATACTCCATCTCTCCGGGGTTGCCCGAGCATGCTGCATCGACGGCTAGGGCGTTGTCGATGGGGCGTGCCGATACCTGGACGGAGGTATCTCCCGATCCATAGTGGCGTCGGTAGTAGGTGTCGCATCCGTCTTCGTAGGCGCGCATGGCTTCGCTCCGATCGTCAAACGACTTGT
>JBGYQR010000267.1:0-8526 GCA_041839075.1 Porphyromonas sp. | reverse complement strand
GGGTTACCCGCGGGGTCTGTATAGACGCGGAAGATCGAGAAATCGCCCGCATGGCGAGGGTACTCCCAGTTGTCCGTGTCAGCACCAAACTTGCCGATGCTGCTTGGCGGAGCACCCACGAAGCGTACGTCGGTGTAGACCTTCTTGGTAAACATCAGGTAGCGGTTGCCGTTGTAGAAGGCCTTGATCTCTACCTCTACCCCCTTGGGGAGCTTGCCCGCACGCTTCTTGGCAAGCCCGTCGAGATACTTGGGCGAGAGGTACGACATATCGTTGGGGTCTTTGATCTTGGAGAGCTCCCGCTTGACATAGCCCGTGACGTCTTCGATGGCGTCGATGAAGGTTACCGACACCCCTTTGGTGGGGAGCTCGGCGCTGAGCGACTGCGCCCAAAAGCCATCCTCTAGGTAGTTGTGCTCGACGGAGCTAAGTGCACGAATGGCATCGTAGCCACAGTGGTGGTTGGTCAGGATAAGCCCCGATTGGCTAATCACCTCGCCCGTACACCCCTGGTCAAAGATGACTACGGCATCTTGCAGAGCCGAACCGCTGGGGTCGTAGATATCGCGCTCCTGGAGCTTGAGCCCGCGCTCTTGCATCTGCTTGTACTGAGCCGAGAGTTGTTGCATCAGCCACATGCCCTCGTCGGCACGTGCCTGCCCTAGGCTCATAGAGAGGCCTACGGCCAGGGTCAAAATGGTTTTCTTCATATCTCTATCTAAAGCGTTATGTTATGTCCTTTCCCAAAGATAGTCATTATCCCTCACCCCCTTGCAGAGCCTCTGCGATGAGCCGAGCCTTGGCGGGGCCGACCACCTGCGAGAGCTCCTCGAGGCTGGCCGATTGCAGGCGCCTGACGCTCCCAAAGTGGGAGAGGAGGGCGTCCTTGGTCTTGGTGCCAATCCCCTTGATGTAGTCCAGGCGCGAGGCGATCTGGCTACGGCTACGCACATCCCTGTGGAAGGTAATGGCAAAGCGGTGCACCTCGGCCTGGATATGCTCCAGCAGCCTAAAGGTCGGGCTCTGGTGCCTAATGGGCACACTGCGCGCCTCGTCGCCGTAGAGGAGCTGGCTCGTCTCGTGGCGTCTGTCTTTGCTCAGACCCGCCACAGGTATCCGAAGACCTAGAGCCTCCAGGGCGCTACGGATGCTCGACATCTGCCCCTGTCCACCATCGGCGATGATGAGGTCGGGTAGGGGCTGCTCTGTGTCTCGCATGCGGCTGTATCGTCTAGTGACCACCTCGCGCATCGATGCGTAGTCGTCGGGGCCCTCGACTGACCGAATGTGGTACTTGCGGTAGTCCTTTTTGCTAGGGGCAGCGCGTTTGAAGACGATGCATGCTGCCACCGGGTCCGAGCCCTGGGTGTTGGAGTTGTCGAAGCACTCGATGTGCATAGGCAGGCGCTCTAGCCCGAGTAGCTCCTTGAGCTCGCCTAGCGTCTGAGCCATGCGCTGGTCAGGGTTGAGGCGCTCGCTCTGCTTGTATTTGTCCACCCGATATTGGCGGGCGTTGCGCTCCGAGAGCTCGAGGAGCTTCTTCTTGTCGCCTCGCTGGGGGACGGTGAAGCTAGCCCCGGGGATCGTCCACTGGGGTTCAAAGGGCAGGATAATCTCCCGCGCACGGCTCTCGAAGCGTCGCCTTAGTTCGACGATGATCGAGGCCAGGAGCTCCTGGTCGGTCTCCTCCAGCTGCGCCTTGTACTCGACTGTCTGAGCCTTGCTGACCATGCCCTGGGCAATGTGGAGGTAGTTCACGTATATATTCGCCTCGTCCCTATCGTAGCTGAAGACGTCCACGTCGTGGATGTGAACGGGCGCCACCGTGTGCCGTGCCTGGTACTGCTCGAGCTGGACGAGGCGCTCCTTGTAGACCTGTGCCTCCTCAAAGCGGAGCTCCTGCGCCAGGGCGTGCATCTCCTCTTTGTAGAGGGCGATGACTGCCCCGAGGTCGCCTCTGAGGAGCTGGGTGATCTCTCGTATGTTGGCCTCGTAGTCGCCCCGCTCTTGGTAGCCCACGCAGGGCGCCTTGCACCGCTTGATGTGGTATTGCAGGCATACCTTGTAGCGCCCCTGTCGTATGCGCTCGGGGCTGAGGTCGAGGGCGCAGGTACGCAGGGGGAATATATCCCTAATCATCTCCAGCGTGGCATGCGCCATCGGTACGCTGGGGTAGGGGCCGAAGCGCACCGACCCGTCACGCGGTGGGCGTCGCATCACCGACACCCGCGGAAAGGGTTCCTTGCGGATGACGATCTCGGGGTAGGTCTTGCCGTCCTTGAGCAGGATGTTGTACTTGGGCTGGTGCTCCTTGATGAGCGCGTTCTCCAGGAGGAGGGCGTCGTACTCCGTCTCCACCACGATGTACTCCAGTGCCCTAATCTGGCGCACGAGGATCTGCGTCTTGCGGTCGTGTCCCTCTTTGTTAAAGTAGCTCGAGACACGCCGACGGAGGTTCTTGGCCTTGCCCACGTAGATGATTACCCCCGAGGCATCGCGGTACTTGTAGCACCCCGGTAGCTCGGGTAGGGTGGGGAGGATCTTCCTAATCTCTTCTTGCGTCATGGTCGCCAGAGGTACGTTAGTGGCGATTGTTCCTCGTGGAACATCTAAGGCGGTGCGCCATCAGCCGAAAGGCAAAGGCGATATGCACCCCTAGGGTAGGCAGCAGTCCATAGTGTCTGCGCATCACGTCGAAGCGCTCTCTGAGCGAACGGCGGTGGTTGCGGGTAGTCGTCCCCTCGTGTAGATACAGCGAGAGGGGATCGGAGATGCCTATTGTGAGGCTTGCTCCTTTGAGCACTCTGATGCACCAGTCTACGTCCGAGGAGAAACGATAGCGGAGGTCGTAGGGCGGACAAATAGCCCGACGCGCTACGAAGCTCTGATGGCAAACGGTCATGCCCCAAATGAAGCTCCTCCAATCGAGCCTACGGGGTGGCCTTAGCCTACGGGGCGCTAGCACCTGGCCCGCCTCATCGATAAGCAAGCAGTCGCCATAGACCACATCGACGGGGGTGGGGGAGGAGGCGATGACGCCAGCCACCTGCTCTACCGTCTTCGGGGAGGGGAGAGCATCCCCAGCATTGAGATACCATATATAGTCGCCCGTGGCATGGGCGAGCCCCTTGTTCATCGCATCGTATATACCCCGATCGCGCTCGCTATGTACTAGCGCCTGAGGCGCCAGGCGGTGCACGAGCGACAGCGTCTCGTCCGTCGAAGCGCCATCGACGACGAGGTACTCGATGTGTCGATAGGTTTGCTCCGAGACGCTCGCAAGGGTGCGCTCGATGGTGCTGGCTGCATTGTAGCAGATGGTCACAATCGTGATGGTGGGATAACCTAGCTTATTCATACAACACAAAGGTAATGAAGATTGACCGCCCCCAATCCACTTGCTGGCAGATAGTCGCCCTTGCTCTCCGCCTCCTCAGTCGCCTACCTCCTTTGGGGGGCACTCGGTCGCTCCTGCCTATGTCTCCCCCAGGCCTCTGGCCACTCGCTGGAGCTGGCCGAATTTCCCCCGCCCGGAGCCCCTGGCTGGCGCCTCCGCCCCTCGGCAAACTCGCGCGTCTTTGGCACCCTTCGCCCCAGGGGCGATGCCCGCTGAGTACTCCCCTGCTCTGCCTCCTCCCAATCTCCTCGCCTTAGAGCCCCGAGGCGCTCCGCCTTAGAGCCCCACGACGCTCTAACCTAAAGCGCCTCGGGGCTCTAAGGCGGAGCGTCATGGAGGGCTAGGGTAGGGTGTTGGAGCTATCCTGATAGAGGCACTACCTCCGCCTGGGGGGCATGGCTCTCTCCTGTCTGAGCGAAAGTTTATAGCGCGCTAATTTATATCGCTTGCGATGTAAATATATTTGCTATACCTTTGCCTCAGGTAACCACCCTCAGGGATGCTGGAGCTCCCGCCCCGAGGCGGAGAGGCAAGAGTGCCCTGGGCAATCACTAATTCACTAAAAAGTAAAAAGCAATGAATGCAACGAAATCCATCGAGACCCTACAAAAGATTACAACCGGTCTCACAGCTGGCGCCTTTGTACACCTCGTACAGGGCAAGCACTTCGAGTCGCTAGGCTTCTCCAAGCTCGCTGATAAGTACCTCGGCCATTACGAGGAGGAGATGGGCTGGGTCAAGCAGTTTATGACCCGCATCAACGACCTCGGAGGCACGGTGCAGATCGAGCCACAGCCTGCTGGCGCCCTCATCACTGACCCCATCGACTATGTCCAGGCCGACCTGGTGCGCCAGGAGGCGGGCATCCAGGTGCTCTATGCCCTCATGGCCGAGCTCAAGGATGATCCCACGACCTACGATATTCTCAAAAACTATCTCAAGGACGAAGAGGGTGACCTCTATTGGAGCCAGGAGAATGTCGCTATGGTAGAGATGATTGGCCGTCAAAATTGGCTCGTTAGACAGCTCTAACCCTCCTCCTCCCCTCTCAGCGCAGGCATTCCGAGTGTGCCTCCTCCCTAGAGTATCATACTCTACCGCGATAGCTCCTCGGAGCGCCTCCGCTTCAACATCTCCCTCACCGCCCCTATTCATGCCTAGCAATGAGCCAGATATATGATTTCACCGCCCGCACCAGCAGAGGGCAAGAGTTAGCCCTACGCGACCTCGAGGGCAAGGTCATCCTCATCGTCAATACCGCCAGCAAATGTGGCTTCACCCCTCAGTACGAGGGGCTGGAGGAGCTACACCGACGCTATGGCGAGCGCGGGCTGGTGGTGCTGGCTTTCCCCTGCAACCAGTTCGCCTCGCAGGAGCCAGGTAGCGACGCGGAGATCGCTTCTTTTTGTCAGGTGAACTATGGCGTGAGCTTCCAAACGATGCAAAAGATTGAGGTCAATGGCCCAGGGGCGCACCCCCTCTACCAGTACCTCAAGCGGATGGCTGGGGGCTGCTTTACGGATGCCATCAAGTGGAACTTTACCAAGTTTCTCGTCTCGCGCGACGGCTCCGAGATCAAGCGCTATGCCCCCATCACCGCCCCCAAGAAGCTCACGGCCGACATCGAGCGCATGCTCGGGTAGCTTTGCCCAGGGCGTCATCCTCACTCTCTCCTCTCTATACCGCTTCGTCTCTCCTTAGCTGAATAGTTCCACACCTCGTATATGTCTCTAGATCAACTGCGCCTCGAGCGCCAGCTATGCTTTAGGCTCTACACCGCCAGCCGGCTGACCACTCAGGCCTACGACCCGCTACTGAGCGAGCTAGGCATTACCTACACACAGTACCTCGTTTTGCTGGTGTTGTGGGAGGGGGGCGAGACGACGACGGGCGAGATATGCCGAGCGCTACGCCTGGGTATCAATACGATCTCGCCCCTGATTAGGCGCCTGGAGGCGCTGGGGCTCGTTCGGCGTCGAACGGGGGAGACAGACAAGCGTCAGCAGCTCATCGCCCTCACCCCACGGGGGCAGGAGCTCGAGGCCCAGGCCGCGTCGATCCCCTCGTGCATGGCCGATCTCTCGGAGCGCTGTGGTATCGACCGCGAGGCTCTGGCTGGGCTTGCTCCCATCCTCGACGACTATATCGAGCGCCTCAGCCAGCACCTCGACTAGCGCCCCTACGGCCTCAGCCCCTTGGGCGTGGCTGTGGGGGGGGGGGGGCAGGCGGGGGCTAGGAGGCTGGTTTTGTCTACCTTTGCCTGAGCAAACAGACAATGAGAACGAAAGCCAACCTCCCGTCCCCCTCCCCGCTATGCCGTCTGTGGCGCCTCCTATGGCGCACTACGGCTATCCTCGTGCTGGCCGTGGGCGTTTACCTAGGCTGTGTCTTCGGTCTCGAGCGCATCAGGATCGAGGCAGAGGAGACGAGCGACACACCGAGTGTACCTATCTTCGTGCTCAGTAATGGCATGCACACCGACATCGTCGTGCCCACCACTGGCTGGGGGCAAGACTGGCAGACGTGGGCTCCGCCACAAGATACGCGCTCGGGGGATAGCACCCGCTCCTGGCTCGCCATAGGCTGGGGCGACAAGGGCTTCTATCTCGATACGCCCACCTGGGCTGACCTCAAGGTCTCGACAGCTTTCTACGCCGCCACAGCCCTCAGCGAGTCGGCCATGCACTGTACCTATTACGAGACGATGACCCCAGGCGAGCGGTGCGTCCCCCTGCTCCTCACCGAGGCTCAGTACACCCGATTGTGTGCCTATATAGAGGGGTCGTTTGATCTCGACGACGAGGGGCGAAGCATCGTCATCCCCACCGAGGCACGCTATGGCGACAACGATGCTTTCTACGAAGCCGTTGGGTCATACAGCATATTCAAGTCTTGCAACACCTGGGCCAACCGCGCCCTCCAGGTGGCAGGGCAACCCCACGCCCTATGGACGGTACGCGAGGGAGGTATCCTGCGCCACTACCGCCCCGAGAGCGAGGGGTAGCGAGGGCGAGAGCGAGAGCCTAGTCTGTATCTAATGGGATACGAACCCAAGACCCCCAGGAACACCCGTCAAGACAAATCGTAGCTTTGCCCAGGCGTTGTCTCCTGTCTGGTGTACACGCCCTTTGGGGCACGTGCTCCCAGATCGCCGGGGTTGCTCTGGGTGGAGTAATTTTTGGACTAATCAATTTTGTTTGTATCTTTGCCCTCGCAAGCAAGCAACACAACCACTCGGGATGTAGCGCAGTCCGGTTAGCGCACCTGCTTTGGGAGCAGGGGGTCCCAGGTTCGAATCCTGGTATCCCGACACAAGAGAAGCCCACTGACCTAAGCAAGACAGGTCGGTGGGTTTTGGCTTTGCAGGCTCGCAAGACACGAACCATCAGCTACATAAGACTACCACCATCAATAGATGTCGTACCTATCCACTACGCTCCCCTCGGGGCTAAAGGTCGTCTACCGACCCACCTCCTCTGCGGTGCTTTACCTGGGCATCGCCATAGGTGTGGGCACCCGCCACGAAAGCCCCAGGTACCATGGGCTGGCGCACTTCACCGAGCACATGCTCTTCAAGGGCACGAGGCTACGCAAATCCGCTCAGATCATCCACCGCCTCGAGCAGGTGGGGGGCGAGCTCAATGCCTATACCAGCAAGGAGGAGACCATCCTCTATGGCCTGGTACCACGAGCCTATTATTATAGGGCGCTTCAGCTGATGGCGGATATCGTCCGCCATAGCCAGTTTGACCCCACAGAGCTGAGCAAGGAGCAGACCGTCGTCATGGACGAGATAGCCAGCTACGAAGACAGCCCGAGCGATCTCATCTGGGACGAGTTTGAGAATATCCTCTTTCGCTCTCACCCCTTGGGGCATAGCATCTTGGGTACCGAGGCGAGCGTGGGGCGTATTACTAGCGAGGTCGAGCGGAAGTTCTTTCGCCACCATTATCGCCCCGACAATATGGTCGTCTTCGTCCAGGGCGAGGTCGACTATGAGTGCCTAGTGGCACACTGCCAGGAGCTCCTTGGGCGAGAGGCTAGCGCGCCACGTCCAATCTCCCCCAGCCCCATAGCGACGCCCCCTCTACCTCTCTCGGTGCCCCGCCAGACGGTGCGCCTCAAGGATACCCATCAGCGCCACGTGCTCATCGGTGGCTATGGTTACTCTCGCCACGATAAGCGTCGCCTCGCCCTCTCGATACTCGTCAATCTTCTCGGAGGCCCTGGTATGAGCAGTCGCCTCAACATGTCTCTACGCGAGGGCTCGGGGCTCGTCTATCATGTCGAGTGTAGCTACACAGCCTACGCAGACACAGGCCTCGTAGGGATATACTTCGGCTGTGCTCCGCGCAGTATGAAGGCTGCCATCGCCCTCGTCGAGGAGGAGCTCAGACGCCTGGTCTCTGCCCCTCTATCGCCCCACGAAATCGAGGCCACCAAACGGCAGCTCAAGGGGCAGCTCATCGTGGCCGAGGATGGCCCCGAGCAGACCTTCCTCTCGCTGGGCAAAGCCTTCCTGCACCACGGCAAGGCCTATACCCTCGAGGAAACGTGTAGGCGCATCGATGCCGTCAGCAGAGAGGAGCTCTTTGCTGTCGCCCAGGAGATTTTTGCCCCCGAGCGTATGTACCGCCTCATTTATAAATAAGTCCCTCTTCCCCTATGACCCCCAACGACATCAACGGCCAGAGCGTCCTGCGCTTTGCCGACATCGAGATACTTCGCTACACGATCAAGGGCTTCGAGGCTCTTCCCCTCGAGCGCAAGCTACTCGTCTATCACCTCAGCGAGGCGACTCTCGCTGGGCGAGATATTATCTGGGATCAGCACAGCCCCTATGCCCTGAGGGTAAGGCATATCCTCGAGAGCCTCTACCTATACAGTGACCTGGAGCGCACCACGCCCGAGTGGCAGGCTCTCGAGACCTACCTCTGCCGTGTGTGGTTTGCCTCGGGTCTGCACCACCATTATGGGAGCGACAAGTTCGTCCCAGGCTTTGGCGAACCTTACCTCAGGGCGGCTATCGAGCGCCTACAAAGGCAAGAGGGACGCCTGCTCGAGTACGCCCCCTACGAGCTCGACGATATACTCGGGGAGATCTTCGACCCGGCGCGCTCGCCCAAGCT
>JBGYQR010000266.1:0-3914 GCA_041839075.1 Porphyromonas sp. | reverse complement strand
GGGCTCGTGCGAGGTAACCGTCTGGAAATAATGCTTGTAGAAGACGTTGGCCCTAAGGCGCTCGGCAAAAGCTACCTGCTCCCAGGAGAGGGAGAGCACCGTCTTTTGCAGGTCGCGCACATTGACGAAGGCCTGCACGACGGGGTCGGCCAGTTCGTCCGACACCTTACGACGAAAGTCGTTGTACAAGGCATTGGCATAGAGCGTCGCCCCCTGCCCGAGGCGGTAGCTGGCCTGGGCGCGGAGCATCAGCGTATGCTCGTTGTTGATGCCCAGGGTGGGCGCGTTGCCGACCTCAGCCCCCGACGAGTAGCGCATATACCCGCCCTGCCCGTCGGAGATAGGCCCTGCCCAGTCGTACATAATCCCCACGGTATCGATGACCTGGCGCTTGAGCCGAGAGATGCTGGCATCGAGGCTGACCGAGAGCCCGCGAGTCAGGAAGTCGCGCTTAGCATAGGCCAGCGAGAGCACCGCGGCCTGGCGCCGAGTATGGCGGTCGCCGTAGACGTTTTGCATCGTGATGCCGTGCTGCACCTCTTTGTAGTCGCCCGAGAGGAGCCCCGTGAGCATCAGCTTGTCCGCCCAGGGCTTGCCCTTGACGCCCACCGAGAGGCGTCCGCCCATAGAGCGGTAGGCATCATGAAAGCGCTTGACGGGTCCCGAGGGGTAGGTGATGGCTCCCATATAGTCGCGCAGGAAGACGTCGCGCCCCCAGACCTTGTAGTCGTTGTCACTATAATTGTAGAACGCCGACCCCTCTACCGCCAGCCCCTGCTTGCCCTTGTAGCTCCCGGTCATATTCCACTGGTGGGTATTGAAGCTCCCGATCGAGTAGGACGTCGAGAGGGTCGTACGCTGCTGCTCCTTGAGCACGACGTTGATAGCGCCCCCGAGGGCATCGTCCGAGAGGTAACCAGGCAAGACGCCCTTGTAGACCTCGATGCGCTCGATCAGAGCAGGCGGTATGCTCCCGACGGAGAAGGTAGACCCATAGTTGGCCGCTGGCACGCCATCGATGAAGATCTTGACGGCCTCGCCCGAGAGGCCATTGATGTTGTAGTTGGCACGAGAGCCCAGTCCGCCCTCTTGGCGTATCTTGACGCCAGCGGTACGCTCGAGCAGTTCGTTGCTCTGTATCGACTGGGTAGCCAGGCGCCCTACCTCGACGACCTGGACGGCAAAGCCCCGCTCGCGCAGGTCTTTGGCGCGCGACTTGCCCACGACGACTGTCTCCTGGAGCATGGTGGAGCCATCGCTCTCGAGGCGAATGTTGCGCACCAGGCGCTCGCCCGTACGTATCTCGAGGCGCTCGCGGTGCTCCTTGTAGCCGAGGTAGCGCACCATCAGGGTATGGCGACCCGCGGGCACCGAGAGCGTATAGCGCCCGCGCTCGTCGGTGGAGGTATGTATGTTGGTGCCCTCTAGGTAAACGGTGGCCAGCTCGAGGGCGCCCTCGGCAGCGCTCGAGACGACGCCACGTACCTGGGTATGGGGATGTTGCACCTGGGAGCTAGGGCGACCAGAGCCCGCAGACGGGCGCTGTGCCAGCCCCGGGAGGCAATAGAGGCAGAGTAGAGAGAGGACGAGCAAGAGGCGCATCGCCCGGGGTGTCGTTATATCCACTTGTCTTCGCTTGAGATCCATGCCCCAGCGCCAGCCAATGGGTGGGACAATTCGTTTGCAAAGTAACGACGAAGCCCCCTGCCCGACAATCCACACTCCTAGGTATTATCACTCCCCAGGCTCCCCATTGTTAGGTAGTCTCCTCGCCCCACCCCTACCCCCTCCCCGCGGAGAGCGATGCTCCGCCCGGGATGCGGGGGGAGATCTTTGGTTATATCACTGGGGGGTGTAACTTTGGAAACAAAACCCACACCCCTAGACGACATGAATATCAAACGCAATATCATCTCTGCCCTTGAGAGTCGCAAGAGAGCTGAGGTTCTCATTGTGAAGGTACGCACGCAGGGCGTCGCACCTTATCTTTGTAATGCCCTTACCCTCTCGCCCTTCCTCCTCAGGTGGGCGGACAGGACACAGCGACTACAAGGCCATGAGGCCCTACATTGACATTGCAGACGACATCAAGGCCAATGCGATGAGTAAATTCAATCCGTTTATAGTCTTATGAAACAAGAACTACAAGCCATAGACCGCAAGGACTTCGCCCCTATTGTACACGCCATCGGGGCTGACATCGAGCAAACGCAGGTGCGCATCGTGGCCTCAGCCAATGCCGATATGCTCTTCCACTACTGGAAGGTGGGGCATTTCATCCTTTACCTCCAGGAGCAAGAGGGCTGGGGAGCTAAGGTCATAGACAAACTCTCCGAAGCGATACGCTCGCAGTATCCCGACAAGAAGGGGTATTCGACTCGCAACCTGCTTTATATGTGTCAATTCGCCAAGGCCTATACCTTGGAAGTCTTAGCACAATTGGGAGAGGCTGATAAGGCTTTGGTCAATCCTTCGGTGGAGCAGGTTTTGAAGCAGACAAAAGCCCTCAACGAAATTACGCAAGAGCCTCTTGCGTTAATTCAAGGCACAAAGAGTCAGACATCGGGATTAGTGCAAGAGCCTCTTGCACTAATCCCAAGGGCAGAAAGTAAACCGATTGAAATTACGCAACAACCTGTTGCGCAATTCGGCGAGGTAGCCCAAAGGCTATCCTCGATCTATCAGACAGACATCGAGCAGATAGAGAAACTCTTCAAGCGTTCTGCGGTCGTTCGCACAAATTGGGCGAGCCATGTAATACTCCTCAATAGCAAGCTCCCTCTTGGCGAACGCTATTGGTACATCACGCAAGCCGTGGCGAATGGCTGGAGTAGCAATGTGCTGAAAACACAATTGGACACCAATCTCTTCGCTCGTCAGATTGAGGCGAAGAAGGTAAACAACTTCGCCGTGCACCTGCCCGAGCCACAGAGCGACCTCGCCAACTATCTAATGAAAGACCCCTATATCTTCGACATCATGGGGCGGACGGAGCAGATGGCGGAGCGAGACATCGAGCGTCAGCTGGTGTCTCACATCACAAAGTACCTACTGGAGATGGGCAGTGGCTTTGCCTTTGTAGCTCAGCAGAAGCATTTTCAGGTGGGCGAACAAGATTTCTATGCTGACCTTGTCCTCTACAATATCCAGCTGCATGCCTATGTGGTCATCGAGCTGAAAGCAACGCCTTTCAAGCCTGAATACATGGGGCAACTGAATTTCTACATCAATGTGATAGACGACACGCTCCGAGGCGAACGCGACAACAAGACCATCGGCTTGCTGCTCTGCAATGGTGGCGATAAGGTCGTGGCGCAATATGCCCTCTCGGGCTACGAGCAGCCTATAGGCGTTAGCGACTATCAGCTTGCCGAGGCTATCCCAGATAACCTAAGATCAGCTTTGCCTACTGTGGAGGAGGTTGAGAAGGAGTTATCTAAACTTATTGAGTAACAACTCCATAAACAACGATTACTCAAGGGATAGATATAGTGTGCCCCCTGTCCGCGCAGGCGAGCAGGGGGCGAAGGGGGAGGTATGGAGGGGGGAGGCGCGGGAGGTGCTGGGCGGGCGAGGGGGGGGGGCTAGTTGAACCTATTCATCGCCCGAGCGAGCCCCTCGAGGGCAAAGCTCTTAATGATCTCACAGCTACGCAGGAGGAGCTCCGGGAGGGTCTGTTGCTCCTGGGCAGAGAACGCCCCGAGGACGAACTCGATCTGGCGTCCCTGGGGGAAGTCGCTCCCCAGACCAAAGCGCAGGCGCGGATAGTCTTGCCGCCCCAGGACGAGGGCGATATTCTTGAGGCCATTGTGTCCGGCGTCGCTCCCCTTGCCCTTGAGGCGTAGCGTGCCGTAGGGGATGGCCAGGTCATCGACCAGCACCAGGACGCGCTCGATGGGGATGCGCTCCTCCTG
>JBGYQR010000265.1:0-11057 GCA_041839075.1 Porphyromonas sp. | reverse complement strand
GCACACCCTAAGGCTATACCCCGATATACGCGCTGTGTACATCATGGCTGTACGAGGAGAGGTCAAGGAGTTGCTGTTGCTATTCGACTACTCAGCCCCAGAGCCCCTAGACCTCACAGAGGTAGAGATACATGCGCTGGATCTAACCAGGCAAGGGCTGCGTAGCCTATCTAGCACCTACGCCACAGAGGAGGCGCTCACGCCCATCTACGCCACAGCGCCACAGGCCTATATCTATGAGCCCAACGCCGCTCTGATGAAGTCGGGACTATTCAGCACGCTAGGGGAGAGGTACGGCCTAAGCCAGCTACACCCCAGTAGCCACCTATATACCTCGGAGCAACAAATCAGTAGCTTCCCCGGGCGTAGCTTCGCTCTGCTGGAGACTCACCCCGCCAGCAGCTCTGCCCTGAGGCGTCTAGGCAAACAGCTCGGCAAGGCTGAAGTCAGCACCCGCAACTACCCTCTCTCGGCTGATGCCCTAAGGCAAAAGCTCGGTGTCAAATCGGGAGGCGAGCTCACGCTCATGGGCACAACCCTGCTAGATGGCACCCATACCATGCTGGTAATGAGGCAACTACACGACTAGACACCTAGGCACAGCACATCTGAGGTGTGCAGGGAGTGATACAAAGATGGCCGAATATGTACACAATCTTGTACGTAGACTTATAGGAATGGATTAGTTTCTGTAATTTTGCAAAAACTCTCAAGCGTCAAGAGAGGGGAGATGAGCCTAGGATGATAGGCACCCCCTCCGGGAAGCTTGTGTATATTTGTTTATTCGATGCAAGATATTAAGGTTAGCGGAGCACGCGTACACAACCTCAAAGAGATTGATGCGTGTATCCCCCGTTATTCTCTTACAGTCCTGACTGGCCTCAGTGGGAGCGGTAAGAGTTCGTTGGCTTTCGACACGATATTTGCCGAGGGTCAGCGTAGGTATATTGATACCTTCAGCTCGTATGCTCGAGGGTTCTTGGGGGGAGGGATGGAGCGCCCTGACGTCGAAGAGATCGACGGCCTCAGCCCTGTAATATCCATCGAACAGAAGACTACCAACCGCAACCCGCGCTCTACCGTCGGGACAGTAACGGAGCTGTACGACTTCTTTCGCCTGCTCTTTGCCCGAGCGGGCAAAGCCATCTCCCACCTCTCTGGCAAAGAGATGGTGCGCTACACCGAGCCACAGATTATCGACCTCATACTCGAGCGCTACCAAGGCAAGCGCGTGCTGTTTCTTGCCCCAGTGGTCAAGCAGCGCAAGGGGCACTACAAGGAGCTCTTTGAGCATCTACGCAAGAAGGGGTACCTACGCGTACGTATCGATGGAGAGATCAAGGAGATGACCTACGGGATGCGCCTGGATCGCTATCGCCAGCACAGCATCGAGGTCGAGACAGACAAACTCATCGTAGACCCTAAGCACCGCGAGCGCATCACCCAAAGCCTAGCCCTCTCGATGCGCCAGGGCGATGGGGTGATGATGGTTATGGACGCCGATAGTGGCGCCATTACCTATTACAGCCGCAACCTCATGTGCCCCGAGACTGGTCTAGCTTATAGCGAACCTGCTCCGCATCTGTTTTCGTTCAACTCCCCCAATGGTTACTGCCCACGCTGTCGTGGACTAGGCGAGGTGACGATACTCGATCGCGAGCGCCTCATCCCCGACGAGACAGTCTCGATATACAAGGGAGGTATCGTCCCTCTGGGGAAGTATCGCAACTCGATGCTCTTCCAGCAGATAGTAGCCCTATGCAACCTCTACGAGAGCGACATCAAGGCTCCCATCGAGGCTCTACCAGAGGAGCTTATCGAGGCGATACTATATGGTACCGAGGAGCCCCTACGCATAGAGGCTCAGCACAACCAGCTGACGACGACCTACGAGGGGCTGGCTCCTTATCTACCAAGCCTCAGTGGTGAGGAGTGGGACTATAATGCCGAGAAGTGGGCACGGCAGTTTATGAAGACAGAGGGCTGCCCCGAATGCCACGGCATGCGCCTAAACCAAGAGGCTCTTCACTATCACATCGATGGACTCAACATCGGGCAGGTGGCAACCATGGAGCTGGTCGCCCTAGAGCAATGGCTCGAGGGTATCGAAGAGCGTATCTCTAGCCAGCAGAGAGTGATTGCGAGCGAAGTACTCAAAGAGATACGCAAGCGCCTATCCTTCCTCCTAGACGTTGGGCTCGGCTACCTATCCATGAACCGAGCGGCCTCAACCCTCTCGGGAGGCGAGAGCCAGCGCATACGCCTAGCCACACAGATAGGCACTCAGCTCGTAGAGGTACTATACATCCTGGACGAGCCCAGCATAGGGCTACACCAGCGCGACAACCTACGCCTCATATCCTCGCTACACAAGCTCAGAGATCTAGGCAATACCGTCATCGTCGTCGAGCACGACAAGGATATGATGCTCGAGGCCGACCACATCATAGACATGGGCCCTAGAGCAGGACGCTTCGGCGGAGAGGTCGTCTTTGAGGGCTCGCCTAGAGAGATGCTCCAGAGCAAAAGCCTCACGGCACAGTACATCACGGGAGAGATGTCGATCCCCATCCCCCCACTACGTCGCCCCGGCAACGGGCACTATATAGAGATACGTGGCGCCAGGGGCAACAACCTACGGGGCATAGACGTACGGATACCTTTGGGTACGATGATCGCCGTAGTAGGCGTATCGGGCAGTGGCAAGAGTACGCTCATCAACCAAACTCTGTATCCAGCCCTGAGCAATCGCCTCTACCGCTCGCACGAAGAGCCCCTACCCTACGACACCATCGAGGGGCTCGAGCACATCGACAAGGTCATCGCCGTAGACCAGTCGCCCATAGGACGCACTCCGAGAAGCAATCCTGCGACCTACAGCGACGTCTTCGCTGATATACGCAAGCTCTTCGTTGGTCTACCCGAGAGCAAGATGAGAGGTTATAAGCCTGGGCGCTTTAGCTTCAACGTCTCCGGAGGGCGGTGCGACACCTGTGGGGGCAATGGGTATCGGACGATCGAGATGAAGTTTCTCCCCGACGTCTATACCCCCTGCGAAGTCTGCCACGGCAGGCGCTACAACAGAGAGACGCTCGAGGTACGCTTCAAGGGCAAATCTATTGCCGACGTGCTGGATATGACCATCAACCAGGCAGCAGAGTTTTTTGCCAGCATCCCCCCTATCGTCAAAAAGCTATCGGCCCTACAAGACGTAGGGCTAGGATATATCAAGCTCGGCCAACCCTCCACGACACTCTCGGGAGGAGAGAGCCAGCGCATCAAGCTCGCCAGCGAACTGGCCAAGCGGGACACAGGCAGCACCATCTACATCCTCGATGAGCCAACCACAGGGCTACACTTCGAGGATATACGCGTCCTCTTGGAGATCCTCAACAGACTGGTGGAGCGTGGCAACACTGTGATTATCATCGAGCACAATATGGACGTTATCAAATGCGCTGACCATATCATAGAGATAGGCCCAGAGGGGGGACGACACGGAGGAGAGCTCCTCTATGCTGGTACTCCCGAGGGGCTTAGTGCGATAGCTAGTAGCCCCACCGCCCCCTATCTCCGCACGGAGCTAGGCCTAGCTCCCGCCACAGACACAGAGATATCCATTGCAAATCCCTAATACATAACATCATATAACCTTTAATAAACTAAATCTACTATGAGTTTATCTAACAAGCTGGAGAGCCGGCTCTCCAACAAAATATGCCCCGAGGGGATGAGCGTCGAAGAGTGGCAGATCGCCCTGCGTAGAGCCAACGCTCAAGAAGCCAACTTTACAGTAGAGCACCTCGACGACAACCGCATCTGGGGCGATTACCTAGTCAGCTCTGGCTCGGGACGCTATCGTACGGCCTTCAGAGGCGTATGTAGCGATCGCAACTTCTGCTCGTGTCTCGACTTTCGTACCAACGGACTGGGCACGTGCAAGCACCTCGAAGCTGTCTCGCTCTATCTAGAGCAAAACGTAGAGGGCTATCCCTGGGCAGGCATGACCTATACCCCAGCTTATAGCTCGATATACGTCAGCTACAAGGGGGGGCGTAGCATACGCATGCGTATCGGCAGTGAGCGTACCGACGACTACCTCAAGCTCTACAAGCGCTATTTTGACGAAGAGGGCGTATTGCCCTTTAGGCACTACGCGCTGGTGAGGCAGATTGCCGAGGAGGGCATCGCTATATCCTCCTCGTTTAGAGTGTATGAGGATGTCTACGATTTTGCCAACGAACAGCTCGGTATCGACACCTGGCGCAGAGAGCTCGAGGAGACCTATCCCTCTAGACGTATTCCCTGGAATAGGGTAACGAGCTCGGAGGCTCATCGACCTCTCGAAGAGCTACTGTTTGACCTCTGCTACGGAGGCTTCGGGCTTATCGTCACCAAGCGACATACGCTCTACACCCACATCATCGCTCGCCTGTGCGAGGAGATATACCAGGGAGTGCATGAGAGCAAACCTGGCTATATCATCGTAGAGAAAGAGGAGCACCTAGACCTGTGGAAGCAAAACACGCGCCTCTACTCTGAGCTACAAACTCTGCCCATACGCATTATGACGGGGGCTCAATTCGTCGCTCACGTAGGTAGCTCCCATATATCAGCGACGTTTGTGTATGTAGACCAGGCCAATGTCCTCAAGACCTGGCAAAATAGTCTCTCGCTGGCCATCAAGAAGATAGCCATCGATCATCTGTACATGCGCATCGATACGCTCTATGGCGTAACGCCCGTACAGCTATCCTCGATCTTGCAGCATATCAATCCGTTTGTCCTGGGACCTTTCTACAAGTTCATCCACCAATATCGCCCCATCTTCCCGCTCAAGGATGACGGGAGCAATATGCCCAGCGACATCGCCCCCTTGATATATCTGTGCAGCGACCTGGCTACTCGCATCAGCGAATATGTCCTAGATAGTCTGCCCATGATGGGTCTCGGAGGAGATGGTATCCCGCCCATAGCGTCCTCCTCAAGAGATAGCCAGGAACGAGTGAAGGTGCTCTTAGAGGCACTCATTGATGTGGCGCAAGACCCCGAGGCTCTGCAACTCCTACGTAGTTGTCTCGGCAAGTAGCGTCTCCACTCCTAGAGATATAGTACCCCTACTATCTAGAGACGAGCAAGCTAGTGGTTAGCGCCTTGCAGCCTATCATATTTCGTTGTGGCAAAAAACAAAGTTTATATACCTTTGTTCCTATGGTTACCCTTAGCTGAGGGATTGGATTTCTTTTAGATAATCGTATGAAAAAAGAGACAGACATCGTATCACACCTCGTGGAGATCGGGCTCTCGGAGCGAGAAGCAAAAGTCTACAAAGTATTGTTGGGTATATCTGAGATCACCGCCGCTGCTATCCCCAAGTTTACCGACGTCCCTCGCACCAAAGTGTATGAGGTACTAAACTCTCTGATCAAGAAAGGCTTTTGCAAAGAAGCCTCCTATCCCTCGGCTGGGCAAAGTGGAGGACAGACCTATTGCGCCGTAGACCCCAAGATAGCCTTGAGTGGCTGGATGCAGATCAAGGAAAATCAGCTTGAGGAGCTCAAGAAAGCAAACGAAAAGCTGATCGCCATCAGTAGTGCCGTGTATGAGCACAGCGCCTGGCGTCTCAAAGACTATGACTTCATTGAGGTACTCAAGGGGCGGCAAGAGATTACCCACCGCTACACCGAGTTGCGCAGTGGCGTAACGTCCCAAATCCTGGAGTTTACCAAAGGGAGCTACGCCATGAGTGAAGAGGAAATGAATAGGGAGGCCGACAACAACCTAAGGCTCGTCGAGGCAGGAGTACAGCTAAGGGTCATCTACGAAGCCAAAGAGCTCACGGATTTTAACAATCCCTATTGGCATCTCAAAAACACCGAGATTGGTGTAGAGGCTCGCCTAGTAGATCGTGTCCCCATCAAGATGAGCCTCTTTGACAATTCGCTCATCATGATGCTACTATCGGATCCTCTGATCGCAGAGCCCAACATGACGGCGCTGATCATCAAGCATCCAGAGCTATACAGTGTACTCAAGGGTGTTTTTGATGCCCACTGGGCTCAAGCGCGAGAGATACCTAGACCCTAAAAGGAATCTGCCGACTACGCCTACTTCGTCAGCGAGGGCAAGGTCTCTAGGTCTAGATACAACCTCTTAACCCTTCCCATATCTACAAGCGGAGCCGTAGGTGCCTCGTGGTTACGGCCACGAGGCACCTACGGCTCCGCTTGTCTCGGCCTGGCCAAGCGGGAGCAATAGATCAGTCTACACACCCGTTATAACCACAGAGTCATAGGAGTATCCGTGTCGCACACGCCTCAGAGGATGCCTCCGGAGTTAGGCTTACCTAACCCCAAAGCTAAAAAAGAGCAACTAAGTAGCCGTGTGTAAGTTTTTGTATCTTTGCAGAGCTGGGTGTACCCGATCAGTGAGTAGCCTCAGTGTCCGTATTGGTAATATCAGTACATAACAGTAAGTATATGAAGAAAATAATCATCGCATCAGCCGCGCTGATGCTTGTTGCGGGGCTTGGATCTTGCCGCTCTAAGAAGAGTGCTTACCGCAAAGCCTACGAAGAAGCAAAGCAACGTGAGGTAGTAGCTATGCAGGACAACCGCGCTGCTGTCGTTTACGAAGAGCCTGTCGTTGAGGTCAAGAAGCAGGAGGAGCCTCCTACGACCGTAGCAGTACGCAAGGAGCGTGTCTCTGTCCTCGAGGGAGAGAAGACCACAGGACTACGTCGCTACAATGTAGTTGTAGGTAGCTTCCAAAACCCCACCAATGCTCGTGCCCTGCGTGAGCGAATGGTATCTCGTGGCTACGAGGCCGTACTTGCCAAGAACGAATCTGGTATGCTACGTGTCATTGTGACGAGCTTCGAGAC
Organism: Porphyromonas sp.; assembly: GCA_041839075.1. Classification (GTDB taxonomy): domain Bacteria; phylum Bacteroidota; class Bacteroidia; order Bacteroidales; family Porphyromonadaceae; genus Porphyromonas. The sequence continues at coordinate 4,174 of JBGYQR010000265.1, read as the reverse complement.
GCGGAGTGAAGCTGCAGCTAGCAGAGAGACTATCAAGGCTCGCTTTGCCCCAGAGTTTCAGGACGCCTGGATCCTCGACAACAACTAGACATTGATAGGGGGAGGGAGGTCTATTCTCCCTCCCTTTAGCGCACGACACCAACAGCTATTCGGTCGATGAAAATAGAGCAGGAAGCATCACTCAAAGACTACAACACGTTTGGCATAGAAGCCCAAGCCGATTGGCTCATCTCTTATGACAGCCTAGAGGATCTAGAGACCCTCGTGCGTGATGAGTATTTCCAAGAGTGTCGCTGTCTCCATATCGGAGCTGGTAGCAACCTACTCTTTTTGACCAACTATCATGGGATCATCCTTCGCTCCCTCATCACATCTCTAGAGGTGGTACAGGAAGACGACACGATGATCCGACTCAAGCTAGGAGCTGGCTGGGTATGGGACGATGTGGTGGACTACGCCGTATCTCACGGATACTATGGCATAGAAAATCTATCGCTCATACCTGGCCAGCTTGGTGCTGCTGCGATACAAAACATCGGAGCCTACGGCGTAGAGATCGAGCAAGTCATCTGCCAGGTATATACGATGCACCGCCGCACGGGAGAGTGTCGCATATTTGACCGAGCAGAATGCTTGTATGCCTACCGCGACAGCCTTTTCAAAAGACCTGAGATGGCTGACTACATCGTCACGCACGTCTGCCTAGAGCTAAGCAAACGCCCCCGCTACACCCTGAGCTATGCTGGGCTCGAGCAGACCCTATTGGCCAAGGGGGTGGAGCTCTCTCTAGAGGAGGTACGTCGCACCATCATCGAAATACGCAGTAGCAAGCTACCCGATCCCTCGGCTCTAGGCAATGCTGGTAGCTTCTTCATGAACCCCATAGTCGAGACAGAGGTTTACCAGCGTATATCCCAGGAGTATCCCAATATGCCCGCCTACCCCATCGAGGGCGGACGAGTGAAGCTCGCTGCTGGTTGGCTCATAGAGCACTCTGGGATGAAGGGGTACCGCCAGGGCAAAGTAGGCGTCTATGACCGACAAGCTCTCGTGCTGGTCAATCACGGGGGGGCTACTGGGCAAGACATCGCCAATCTAGCCATAGAGGTACAAGAGGCCGTTCGTCGTCAGTTTGGCGTAGAGCTTCATCCCGAGGTTCGTTACATCAGCTAGGGCTATCTCTCCATGAAAGTGATCCTCCTAGGCACAGGGACGAGTACGGGCATTCCCGAGGTAGGATGTCGCTGTGGCCTCTGTATGAGTAGCGACAAGCGAGACCACCGCCTACGAACCTCAGCACTAGTCGTAACGCCTCAGGGCAAGCGTATCCTCATCGACTGTGGCCCAGACTTTCGCCAGCAGGCATTGCACATCGGGCTCGACTATGTAGACGCCATCCTCCTAACGCACGAGCACTACGACCATGTCTACGGACTAGATGACCTGCGCACCATTGCTTGGAGGCGCCAGGTACCCATCTACGGACAGGCTAGAGTACTAGAGGCCGTACGCAATCGCATGCACTACGTGTTTGGTGAGAACCCCTACCCTGGCACTCCTCGCCTTGAGCTCCACGAGCTCACTCCAGGGAGGTCGATCGAGATATGTGGTCTAGAGGTGTGCCCCATCGAGGTGATGCACGGCTCGCTGCCCATCCTCGCCTATCGCTTGGGAGACGATGTAGCCTACCTCACTGATGTCAAAGAGGTATCGCAACAAAGCCTCAATGCACTTGAGGGAGTGCGCCTTATGGTCATCAATGCTCTTAGGCATAGCAAACCACACCCCTCTCACCAGTCTCTACTTGATGTAGAGGCACTCCTGGGGAGGATGAGCATACGCCCAGAGCTAGCAGTCATCACCCACCTCTCACACCATGCTCCCAGTCATACAGAGTTAGAGAGGCTCTTGCCTGGTGATATCCGCCCAGGATACGACTACGCCTCGTATCACGTAAAAGCTAACGAGATCGTGCAAACCACTTTCGACCGCCAAAAGTTTCCCTACATCTACCAAGACTGTGGTAGGATCGCCTACGCAGAGGCATGGGCTCTACAACACAAGCTCTTTGATGAGATCCTCCAGGCCAAGGCTGAGCGTCGGCCTACCGAGAGCTACCTACTCCTGTGTGAGCACAATCCAGTGTTCACCCTCGGTAAGCACGGAGACGAGGGCAATATGCTCATGAGCGAGGAGTACCTCAAGGCGCAGGGCTTCGATTGGTTTAGGGTAGAGCGTGGAGGTGATGTAACCTACCATGGTCCAGGGCAGATCACCGGCTATCCTATCCTCGACCTAGAGACCTTTGGTATAGGGCTGAGAGCTTATATCGAGATGCTTGAGGACGTCGTCATCGAGCTCATCGCTACCCTTGGTATCAAGGGCGAGCGCAAGGCTGGCGCCACGGGAGTATGGATAGACAGCCTCGATCCTGCCAAGGCGCGCAAGATATGCGCCATAGGGGTCAGGAGCAGCCGGTATGTAACGATGCACGGCTTTGCCCTGAATGTAAACAATGACCTTGCTCCTTTCTCATTGATCAATCCATGTGGTTTCAAGGAGGGCAAGGTAACTTCGATTGCTCAAGAAGTAGGAGCAGATGTAGACTTCACCGTCATCAAGCGCCTTTTTGCCACGATGCTGGCCAACCGCTTGAGTGCTTTGATGCCTAATCCGCTCGACGCTGAGTAGTCTTCACAATTCACTCTTCATCAACAGAAGATCAGACAAACAATGGAACAAGTAGTCCAACTCAACCTAGCAACTCCTTCGTTGCTATTCTCTGCCATATCGCTTATTCTGCTGGCGTACACCAACCGCTTCCTGGCCTACGCCTCTGTCATCCGCAACCTCAACAACGAAGAGAAGACAGCCACTGACGCTCAGATATCCAACCTACTCAAACGTATCAAGCTGGTGCGAGCCATGCAGATGCTCGGTGTACTGAGCTTGCTGAGCTCACTCACTGCCATGTTTTTGCTCTACATACGCCAGGATATGCTCGGGCATATCATCTTCGGTATTGGAATGCTCCTGCTTGGTATCTCTTTGGTTATATGTGTTTGGGAGATTTGGATTTCGACCCAGGCCATCAAGACGCACCTCTATCAGATAGAGCGGAGAAGTCGCTCCAACCACAAGGGGGCTGATCGGCAGCAGCCATACGCCGACAAGGGTAGAGGTACTCAAAAGCCCGCTGGCAACGGCTCTACGACCTCCAATCCTCCTCGCCAACAGCAGCAAGACAAGCCTCAGCAGGGCTCCCCTAGAGCTCAGCAGCCCACCAAGGGGCAGGACAAGCCACAGCAAGCTCAGCAACAAGTAGCCAAAGCTCAGAGCTCTGGCAAGCCACAAGAGAAGCCCCAAGAGAGAGAGCAGAGCAACGGCAAATCTCAGCAACCACAAGAGAGGCAGGCTCAGCAAACGACTAGAGCTCAGCGCTCGCAGGAGCGCCTAGAGAGCAAGGTACCCGCTATCGTCCCTAAGCCAACGACAACTCTCCCCGCCACAATCACTCCAGCCCCCAGGAGAGAGAGACCCGTACCTCCTCAAGCTGAGGCTTCTCCAGCATCAGCAGAAGAAGCATCTCGTCAGGAGAGCTCCAGGCCACATACTGAGGAGACGGAGCAAGCCAACGCCACAAGACCAGGGCGCAAGAATATCCGCACTCCTCGTAGCGAAGAGGTAGCTCCCGCCCCAACCTCTAGTGAGAGCGAACCCGCGGAACAGAGCGCTCAGCCTAGAGGAGAGCGCACTCAGCCCAGAGGAGAGCAGCGCTACGAGCGCCCCGCGAGTGGTAGACCTACCACCTCTGAGCTCAGCAGTGCTCCTGCCCCCGAAGAGCCTCGCCCAGCGACCACCTCTATCTCTGAGGATCAGCAAGAGCGTCCCACACGCGCAGAGGTGGTGGCGCAGGAGGTTCCTGAGGCTACGCCTGAGCACAAGCCTACACCACGACCAGAGCAGCAGCGCAGAGCTCCACGAGAGCAAATCGTGACGGAGGCACCAGCTTCTAGAGAGCCCCGCCCCACTCCCATAGCGACACCCGAGACCTCAACGTCCGAGAAGCCCATCCGAGAGCCACAGGTAGACGCGACCACGACAGAAGCCTCGGCAGAGCGCCCGAAGGTCTCGACGGAGCGAGTAGAGACGACGGACGAACCCTCCACGTCCT
>JBGYQR010000264.1:0-2613 GCA_041839075.1 Porphyromonas sp. | reverse complement strand
CTTGTCCTCGGGGGCGATTTGCTTGAGCTCTTTGATAACCCGCGAGACCTCCTCGATGAGCTTAGTCATATCGACGCCATCGTGTCCGACGATGGACATGTTATTGAGGCGCCCGCCTTTGTTTTCGGTGATATTGATGACCTCGTAGGGGAGGTAGAGGGAGGCCTCGGGCGAAGAGCCGATATTGACGGCGGAGTTTATCGAGGTCACCACCCCCACCACAGTGTAGTAGGCACGCCCTGCCTTGACGACTTTGCCGATGGCCTGGGCAGGGTCAGAGCCGAAGAGCTGCTCGGCGGGTCGCTGACCCAGTAGGCAATACTTGCGCACCTCCTTGTGATCTCGCTCGCTGAGCATACGCCCTGCCAGGAGCTTGACCCTTATGGCCTCAAAATACTGGAAGGTTACCCCCGAGAGGTTGGCTCTGGCGCGCTTGCCTCCGAAGGAGAGGTTGTCCTCGCCCCACGACCACACGTTGGTAACGCCAGCGATGGCCTTGACGCCTGGCACACGACTACGCACGATGTCAATATCGGAGGTCAAGAGACGCCAGGAGCGCCCCGCCTTGAAGCCCGCATAGGGCTTGCTCGTATTCGAGGCATAGATGACAGCGCTGTTGGCAGCCACGCCCTGCGTCATGTGGTCTATGCCGTTCTTGAAGCCACTGCTCACCGAGAGCAATACGATGAGCATCAGGAGCCCCCAAAAGACCCCGAAGGCCGTTACGATACTCCTGCGCTTGTTGCGCCCGAGCGTCTCAGTGACCTCCTGCCATAGGTCTCTATCCAATAGTCTCATAGCTTAGTAATTGTCTTGTCTTTGGGATGATTGTCTCATGCTGGTCAATGTCCACTACCCCAAACCGCTAGCGCCTCATGGCCTCTACGGTAGGCACGCGCACAGCCTTGCGAGCAGGCAGGTAGCCAGCCACCACGCCCCCCAGCACCATGGTGACGATGGTCGCCACAGCCGTAGGTAGGTCGATGATGGGGCGCAAGAAGATATAGGCCGTCATCTCCTCCGTCTTGGTCACGCCTATGCCCATCGAGGTCAGGAGGCTATCCACGCCCACCATCAGCCCCACACCCACCACGAGCCCGATGAGCCCCGAGATGAGGGTGATGATGATCGACTCGACGAGTATCATCGTGATGATGTCCCAGGGCTTGGCGCCGAGAGCCTTGCGGATACCGATCTCTCGCCGACGCTCGGTAACGGCTATCTGCATGATATTGATCACGCCCACCACGCCTATAATGAGGGTGCTCAGCCCCAGTATCCAAAGGAAGGTATTGATGCCCGAGGTAACGGAGCCCATCATCGAGAGCATCGAGGCCTGCGACTCTAGCCACAGGATATCTTTGTCGGTGGGGTCAGCCCCTTGTAGCCTAGCCAGCTGCACGCGTATGCGCTCCTCTAGGGCATCGGCCTCGTCGGAGCTCTGCACACTAGGGGCTAGGGCATGGAAGCCTCCCAAAAGGAAGGGTTTGCCCCTTCCCACGAGCTTGAGCGCCATCATGGTAGAGAGGGGGATAACGTTCTCACTCCACTCTCCGCTCGTGCCCTCGTAGACCCCGACGACAACGAAGGGGATTTTGTTGAAGAATACCGTCTGCCCAATCGCCTTGTCCTCGCTATCGAAGAGGCCACGCGCGATATGATCCGAGAGGACGGTGACCTTGCGCTGCTCAATGTCGTCGCGGTCGTTGATGAAGCGGGAGCGCCCGCCCCCCTTGAGCTTGGGCGAGATGATCTGTTGATAGCCCACCCCGACGCCTTTGAGGCGCATCTGGTCCGAGCGGTCGCCCGAGGAGATGGTTCCAAACGTCTCTTGGTAGGGGACGATACAGGAGAGCTCATCCTCGAAGGGCTTCGTCAGCTCGGGCAGTTGCTCTCTAGCCAGAGAGACCTCTGCCCACTTGGTGCGCCCCTGGTAGGCCTTGCTGGTATAGCCAAAGGATACCTTGATGGAGGTGTTGTCGAGCCCCGAGCGGTTGAAGTTTTCTGCAATACCATTGCGCACGCCCATGCCCGAGCTCAGAAGGATGACGAGGATCAATACGCCCCAGCCAACGGCAAAGCCCGTCAGCACTGTACGGAGCTTGTTGGCTCCGAGGGTGGTGAATATCTCGTGTATTTGTTCGCGTCCAAATTTCATAACCTTTAGGTCTGCTTGCGTGGTGGTACGACACGCTAGAGCACAAGGCCGTCGCGCATATAGATAATCCTCGAGCACTGGTCAGCGACCGACTGCTCGTGGGTGACGATGATCATAGTACGCCCCGTCTGGTTGATCTCCTTCAGGAGCGTCATGACCTCCTCGGTCGTTTGGCTATCGAGGGCACCGGTGGGCTCGTCGGCCAGGATAATGGCGGGATCGCCGACAAGCGCCCGAGCGATGGCGACACGTTGCTTCTGTCCCCCCGAGAGCTCGCTCGGCAGATGATGGCCTCTATCCGAGAGGCCGACCATCTCGAGATACTGAGCGGCTCGGCGCATACGCTCTGCCCGGCCTAGGCCTTGATAGTAGAGAGGGAGGGCGACGTTTTCGAGGGCGTTTTTGTACCCAATAAGGTTGAAGCTCTGAAACACAAAGCCTATCTTGCGGTTGCG
>JBGYQR010000263.1:0-2828 GCA_041839075.1 Porphyromonas sp. | reverse complement strand
CAGAGCGAGGATCACACACAATACGCCAGCCTCTCGCCTTGATACGCCAAGCCAAGTCGATCTCCTCTTGGTGCGCAAAGAACCTAGCATCAAGCCCCCCCGACAGCGAGGTAAACAGCTCTGCGGATGATGAGGCAGGCTCCCGAGGCCCACATAATCTCCACCTCCGTATCGTACTGCCCGAGGTCTGCCTCAACACGCCCCATAACGCGCCCCCGGCAGTACGGATAGCCCAAGGGGTCGAGATAGCCCCCAGCAGCCCCAGCGTATTCAAAGTAGCTGGGCTCGCGATAGCTACGTATCTTAGGCTGGATAGCGGCGATAGAGGGATCGGCTTGCAGGCGCTGTATAGGGCTCGAGAGCCAATCGCCCAGAGGTGTGGCATCGCTATTGAGTAGCACGACAAACTCGTGAGGCAACTGGGCAATCGCTCTATTGTAGCCCTCGGCAAAACCATAGTTCTCCTCAAAACACATGACCTCTATCTCGGGGTGATGCTCCTTGAGATAGGCGACAGACCCATCGCTAGAGCCGTTGTCCACGACGATGAGGTCAGCCCACGAGGGCTGGGCAGCTATCCACTGGGGGGCAAACTCCCTCAGTAGGTCAAGGCCGTTCCAGTTAAGAACCACAACGGCGACCGTAGGGGTGGCGTGATGTCTATGAGTCATGCGAGGATGGTGGGGTATGCTTCCAGCGCTTGTGGCTCCAAAGCCAGATGGCTGGATCTCGTAAGATGGTGGCCTCTAGGGCTCGGATATAGCGACGCGTAATGTCTCCCTCGGGGCAAGAGGTACTATCCAGACAGAGGACAGAGACCTCTCCCTCGTAGTGCCGAGGAGAGATACGCTTGATATCGCAGTAGTAGACAGGTAGGTTGTATTTGCGCGCCAACCTCTCTGCCCCATCGACAAAGAGGGTCGTACGCCCTAGGAATGTCTCCCAAAGCCCAGAGTGCCACGAGGCTGGCGTCTGATCGGCGATAAAGGCGATGAGCGTCGGGGGCTCATCGCCACTGCCCAAGAGGCGTACGATACGACGAGCTACCTGCCCCTTGGGGGTTGTCACCGCTCGGTGTCTCATGCGTAGCTCTCGCTGGGTGGCATCCAAAGGGGCGTTGGACAAGGGGCGATAGAGCTGCTCAAGCCTAAGCCCCTCCATCTCAAAGAAAAGGTTCCCGGCACTGAAGATTTCCCAGCTTCCCACATGCCCAAGCATGATGATGCCGACCTTCTGTCCCCTCTCTGCCATGTCTCGAGCTACCTGGTCGAGGTTGTATAGCTGGAGGTGCTTACGCTTAATGATCTCGGGCGGAGACATCAAGATCTTGGGCGAAGAAAGGAACTGATAGACCAGGTGGCGATAAAACCCCCAGGTAATACGCTGGATCTCTCCAGGCGATTTGTCGGGGAAGCAAGAGGTCAGGTTACTCTCTACCACACGCCGACGATAGCGCACAAGGCCATAGAGTATCCCGGCCACCATGTAGGCGCTGGCATCGATAAGCCACCATGGGCACAGGGCCAGCACCCTATAAAGTCCCTTGTATAGTCGGTATTGCATATCTAGATCAAGAGCAAGCCCTCGGCTCCATCCTGGAGGCTTCGAGGGGTGATGATACTAACGGAACCCACCAGGCGCTCATCCCAGGGCTGTCCTACTCGGATATACTGATCGCTATACCCCGTCATGTATCCAAGAGCCGTCTGTCCCTCCTCCCAAATGACCCGCATAGACTGGCCTAGCTGACTTTGGTAAAAGGCTTTTAGCTTCTCTTGCGAGAGGCGCTGCAATAGCTGGCTACGCCTATGACGCTCTCCAACCTCCACGACATAAGGGATGGCAAGTGCTGCCGTCCCACGACGCTCGGAGTAACTAAAGACGTGTAGCTGGGAGACCTCTAGAGCTTCGACAAAGCGACAGCAGTCGTCGAAGTACTCGGGACGCTCGCCCCGAGTGCCGACAATCACATCCACTCCGATATAGGCATGCGGGATACGCTCGCGGATATAGGTCACCCTTTGGGCAAAAAGCTCACGTGTATAGCGTCGCCTCATCAGCCTCAGCACCTCATTGCTACCACTCTGCAAGGGGAGATGAAAATGCGGGGCAATCCTCTTGCTCGTAGCGCAAAAGTCTACAATCTCTTCGCTCAAGAGGTTGGGCTCTACCGAGCCTATACGATAGCGCTCTATCCCCTCCACCTCATCGAGACTTCGCAGCAGGTCTACAAACCGCTCGCCCGTACTCTTGCCAAAGTCTCCAATGTTTACTCCCGTGAGGACTATCTCTAGCCCTCCTTGACGGGCGATGCGCCTAGCTTCCTCGGTGAGCTCTGCAATACTACCGTTGCGACTACGTCCTCTCGCCTTGGGTATCGTGCAGTAGGTACAAGCATAGTCGCACCCATCCTGTACCTTGAGGAAATGTCGTGTACGCTCCTGGCTTGACGAACTAATCTGAAACGTACTAATCTCATCGCTGGCAGAGACTACGGGAGACAGCCTCTGCGCCCTCTCGGCCATACGCTCCTCCAGCAACGAGGGTATATCGAGCTTATGCTCCGAGCCCACCACCAGGTGGACGCCCTCTAGAGTCGAGACTTCCTCGGGACTAAGCTGGGCATAGCATCCCGTCACGACCACGAAGGCGCCAGGGTGCTCCCTCTGCGCCTTGCGGATCATGTAGCGACACTTCTTGTCGGCCAGCTCCGTAACCGAGCAGGTGTTGATGATACAAATATCTGCCCGCTCATTGGGCTGGGCTGTACGTATGCCCATCATGAGGAGGCCTTGCCCTAGGGCTGAGGTCTCAGCAAAATTGAGCTT
>JBGYQR010000262.1:0-3835 GCA_041839075.1 Porphyromonas sp. | reverse complement strand
GGTGATGGCCAACGGCCTGTATGAGGGCAACGTCACTGACCAGGCGAGACATCCAGGGGGTGTAGCTAATGCCCAGGGTGCTACGAGAGGGGAGGAAGGCGTATTTGGCTGCGTTCCAATACTGGGCATAGGGGTCTGCTGTCGTGGCTACGCCTTGATCTCCCATACCACCAGAGCGAGCGTCGGGTGCTATCTGCAGAGAGGGAACGGCAGCTTGTACAGGACGTAGTTTGCTCCAGGCATCAGTTTGAGCGAGCGAGAGCGTGCTGGCTAGAAGGCCTAGTAGGATGGTGGAGAGGGATCGGTAGCGCACTTTGTAGAATTGTTTGAGTAAGGCCATCGGGTATCAGACTTGCCAAGAGGAATGTCCTCCTGGGTAATCTGATCTCCGATGGCCTTGGCGTTAATTATTATCTGCGAGGCTTGATGTCGAGGCGTACGGGACGGATCATATTCTCGGGAGAGAGGATGGTATCCAGCTCTTCCTTGCTGAGGATGCCGTGCTCGAGGACGAGCTCGTACACTCCGCGACCTGTCTCCATGGCCTCCTTGGCAATCTTGGTGGAGTTCTTGTAGCCGATGATGGGGTTGAGAGCCGTTACGATACCCACACTCATCTCGATGTCCTGGCGGCACTTGTCGGCATTGGCCACGATGCCATCGATACATCTGATACGTAGGGTATCGAAGCCTCTCATCAGTAGGTCAGCGCTCTCGAAGCAGCACTGCGCCATCACAGGTTCCATGGCGTTGAGCTCCATCTGAGCGGCGTCGCCTGCGAGCGTTACGGTGAGGTCGTTGCCCATCACCTTGTAGCATACCTGGCTCATCACCTCGGGGATGACAGGATTGACCTTGCCAGGCATGATCGAGCTACCAGGTTGCATGGCTGGTATGCTGATCTCGCCGATACCACAGCGAGGACCGCTGGAGATGAGGCGAATATCATTACAGATCTTATTGACCTTGACGGCGATGCGCTTCATCGCTGAGCTGTACCCGAGCATCTCGCTGGTGTCGCTGGTCGCACCTACTAGGTCGGCAGCGAGCTTGATGTCCCAGCCTGTGATCTCTCGGAGCGCTTCGATGCAGTAGCCTGAGTATTCGGGCTCGGAGCATATCCCTGTGCCGATGGCCGTAGCCCCCATATTGACCGTGAGGAACTGCTCTGCGCAGGCGTCGAGTAGCTCTACCTCGTGCTCGAGGATAGAGGCGAAGCCCCCGAAGGTCTGACCTAGGGTCATAGGCACAGCATCTTGTAGCTGGGTGCGCCCCATCTTGAGGACGTGTGCCATCTCATCGCTTTTCTTACGCAGAGAGACGATGAGCGCCACCAGGTGCTCCCGGAGCTTGAGGTGCGTGGCATAGAGGCCTAGGTGTATGCCCGTAGGGTAGGCGTCGTTGGTAGACTGAGAGCCATTGACGTGGTCATTGGGCGAGAGATACTGATACTCGCCTGGCTGGTGCCCCATGATTTGCAGGGCACGATTGGCGATGACCTCATTGGCGTTCATGTTGGTCGTTGTACCCGCACCGCCTTGTATCATGTCTACGGGGAAGTGCTCGTGGTGTTGCCCCTCGATGATCTCGAGGCACGCCTGCTTGATACCGCCAAACTGCTCGTCGGTCAGTAGCCCTAGACGATGGTTGGCCATCGCTGCCCCCAGCTTAGTGATCGCCATAGCGCTGACGAAGAGAGGGTACTGGCATAGGGTAAAGTGGCTGATCTGAAAGTTTTCTAGACCACGCAACGTCTGCACGCCATAGAGGCGATCGGCAGGGATTTGGCGCTCTCCTAGGAGATCGCTCTCTAGTCGATATTGAATATCTGCCATAGTGTGTATGGGATGTTTGTGCGGGGGAATGTCTTACCTCCCCCTAAGATTTGGGAATAATGTGTATGTGTAGTATCTATTATTATCTAATCCTTCTAACTGAGAGGGGGTGGATGTGCCCGAAAGCCTACTTCCTCCTAGATCGTTTGCCTACGATGCGGTTGAGCCCCCCGAGTAGCCAGCCCTGGAGCTGCCCTACGGCAAAGGCTGTCAGCACGGGTTTGAGGGCATTGAAAGCAATACCTACATACGGGAGGTAGGGAGCCATGCGGTCAAAGGCTCGTCCGATACGTCCCGATGGTGCTCCCCCCGTGGGGGCATTTGACTTTGCGCCTTGGGTATGACTACCTCGCTGGGACGACTTGGCTAAGCTCTCCACCACGGGGGCGACGTAGCGATAGGCCGGATAGCGGTGTACGAGCTGGTTATGCGCCACGCCACCTAGGATAGAGACGTAGTTGGCTCTGACAAAGGCAAACTCCTCCTTGACCTCTAGCATAGCTCTACGGGCGACTCTACGTGCCTCAGAATGTCTCAGCTCGAGGGCATGATAGGGCTGTGGCTCTCCCGAGATATAGGCCTGGCGCAGGTGCTCGCTAGGCTCTGTGGGGAGTATCTCCGATAGAGCCGTGTTGAGGTTGTCTGTCTGATGAGTAACGTAGCGAGCTACTCGGTCTCGCACGCGTTGCTCTGTACGGTGGCGCAGTAGCCAGTAGCCCCCTAGCAAGAGGAGGTATATCCCCGCCAGAGCAAAGAAGCCCACGGCAGGAGAGCTCTCCGTGAGATCGGAGAGCCAAAAGGCCAGACCAATATTTAGCAGCAGGAGCAGATGAAAGGCCAGGAATGCTACGATAGCCATACTGGCCAGTGAGGCACTCCCCGAAGCTAAGCGTAGGCCCAGGGCGTTTGCAATCTGATTGGCACGTGCTCTCACGACGCCCGATAGGGCGCCTAGGAGGTTGTTGATGCGTTGCTGGTCTGTCATCTTGTGTCTCTGTGGAAATGAGCAAATGTGGCGAATGCTAGGATCGTTGCTATCCTAGCATCCGCCACGTTTGATGAGGCCTTAGTCGAGGTCGCTGAGCTCTCCGCGCGCCTCGCTGATGAGCTGGTCGGTGTCTCCTGAGAGACGATTGCGATACTGGGTGTAGCGGTCCTTGGCCTCGTAGTATCCCTCTACGATGCTATCGCGAGCACGGTCTACTGTGCTGGAGAAGTCATCTGCAAAGCGCTCGCGTCTAGAGCGATCTGCAAAGTATGCTGCTGCAGCACCGATAGCTGCGCCGATGAGTAGACCTAGGGCAAATTTGCCTCCACTATTAGATCCTGCCATTGTCTTCTTTGCTTTTTGAGTTAGTCTATTTTCTTGCTTTGACTAGCGGTCGGGAGGGGCGTAACCTCTCCCCTGCTAATCAACTGCTAAGGTAGTCAAAAGAATGATACACACGCCTCTCGATTGCCCCCGATGGGGAAAGGTCGGGCTCCACACCCTTGTCTCTCGATCTCCACCTCCCCTCCTTGGGAGAGGGCGAAGCTCGGGGCTGGGGCTGAGCGCGCGCGTGTACACCATTTGCTTTGTACTCGGCTCATCTCTCTAGGCGTATTACTTGCCAAACATCTCCTTGATGCCTCCGAGAGAGCTCAGCACGCCTGTCGCCTCGTAGGGGAGGTAGACCGTCTTGCCATCTTGTCCGCTTGTCATCTCCTTGAGGGTCTCGAGATAACGTACCGCGATGAGGTATTGGGTGGGGTTGGCCCCGGATCCTGCTACGGCGTTGGCGATGAGCTTAATAGCCTCTGCCTCGGCTTGAGCGGTGAGGAGCTTGGCCTCTGCCTCTGCCTTGGCATTGAGTACCTGTGCCTGGCGTTGCCCCTCGGCGTGGTTGATAGACTCCTGCATGCGCCCTTCTGAGCCACGGATGAGGGCTTCCTTTTCCCCCTCAGCGTTGAGGATCTGAGCACGCTTGTCTCGCTCTGCTCTCATCTGCTTCTCCATAGCG
>JBGYQR010000261.1:0-2942 GCA_041839075.1 Porphyromonas sp. | reverse complement strand
GTTTGCGCGCCGTCTCCCATAGCTCCCTCATGATGGGGGCTGCGTGGCGCTTAGAGTGGTACTCCCAATAGAAGCGAGCCCCCTTGGCTCCTACCATGTCGAGCAGGATGGCATACTGAGCTTTGTAGCCAGGTATGTGCGGAGTCTTGGCCCAATGAGTAGAGCCCTGGCACCAGCTCTCGTCGCTCCCCGACTGCCCTCCGTCCTCTAGATCGAAGAGGATGAAGTCTACGGCAACATCGAGCCCTGGGCGTCCCTGCCACTGACGAGCGAGCTCCATCAGGACGGCAACGCCACTCCCTCCATCATCTGCGCCTAGGATGGGCTCAGAGCGTCTAGAGGGGCTTGGGTCGTGGTCGGCTACCTCGCGCGTGTCCCAGTGAGCCATCAAGAGAATACGTTGCTGCCCCTCTTGATACTCGGGGGTGCGTGTGGCGATAATGTTATGCCCCGAGACGGGTTGCCCCCGAAAGCCTACCCCCGAGACAGGCTGCTCAGTCACGTCGTAGCCCCAGGCGCGTAGCTTGCCGACCATCCAGGCTCGCGCCTCTTGGTGCCCCCGCGAGCCTGGTACACGAGGGCCAAACGCTACCTGGGTCTCGATAAAGTGGTAGGCACTATCGACGTCGAAGCTAGAGGCCGTAAGCTGAGAGGGCTCAGAGCTCTCTGTCGTAGAGGCTTGTCTACTCTGCTGATGACTTGAGGAGCAGCTTGTTAGCCCTAGGCTTGCCCAGAGGCACCCCAGGAGTATGGATTGGGATAGTCTATTCATATTCATTATTTATAGCGTCTATTGATTACTTACTTTGGCCGAGGCTCTAGCTCTAGAGTGAGCACCTCTCCATAGGCGGGTTGGTAAGCAAAGCTCTCTCTAGGAGCGTATTGCCCCGTGTAGACGAGGGCTGCTCTGAGCACGCCTGCATGGGCAAAGATAAGGGCTTCGGCCTCATCCGGTAGTCTTCGTCTCACCTCATCCAACAACCATCCGACCCGCTGGCATTGCATGAGGTAGCTCTCGCCATCGGTGGGTGCTACCTCGACCCAGTCTTCGTACCAAAGGCCGAGGCGGGGATCATCGATTTCGTCAAAGGGTATTAGCTCCCAGGCTCCGAAGTTGAGCTCCATCAACCGATCGTCGCGCTCAGCCGTGGGGTATCCACAAAAGTCGGCTAGGCATGTACACCTCCTTAGGGGGCTGGTCAGCACTAGCCACGGGTTAGGGCATAGAGCTCGCAACTCAGCCTCTAGGCGTGTAGCCTCCTGGGCAAAGCTGGAAGCTAGGGCAACATCGCTTTGCCCGTAGCATATCCCCTTGGGAACGTCTACTCGGGTATGGCGGACAAGGTGTATACGTATAGCCATATTGCGACAACGAAGAGCTCTAATAGAGGATGACCAGAGCCAGCAGATACAGCCCTAGCTCTGTGAGCAAATAGATAGCCCCTAGGGTGTCGCCCGTATAGCCTCCTATACGGCGTCGTACATACCACAGGGATAGACCGACAGAGACGACTAGGAGGGTGAGTATCTCCGCTAGCCCCAGCTCGAGGGCTAGCCATCCAGCCACGAGCAATGCCACGATGGGCCATAAGCTCATTTGGCCCTGATAGACGACTCCCGTCTTGCTTGTCTCTAGGGTGCGTGCGTAGGGCAAGAAATATACCTGCTGCAAAGAGCTGGCCCTGCCACAGACGTCAGCGATGACCATAAGCCCAGGCAGAGCGCTAGCAGGTATGCTGGCGAGTATAGCCACGAGGAGCAGGTAGTAGACAACGTAGCCCACGACGGCATAGCTACCGACGTGACTGTCTTTCATGATCTCGAGCACGCGCTCCTTGGTACGTCCTCCTCCAAAGCCGTCCAAGAAGTCTCCCAGTCCATCCTCGTGAAAGGCTCCCGTCAGCAGGAGGCGCCCACATAGCGCCAGGATGACGATGACCACCTGAGGTAGTTGCCCCTCGAGCCCCCAGGTGATGAGCGCCATCAGCCCCCCCGTCACAAAGCCCACTGCGGGCCACCACTGGACGGCGCGGGCGTAGTCCTCGGCCTCGAGGGAAGCCACCCGCCACATGGGTAGGCGGGTGTACATCGTCAGCGCTGCCAGGAGGCTATGCAGAGGTCGCTTCATATAGAGGGGGTTAGAAGTATTTCGTTACACCTGCTCCCTGGAATGTTGCCATCTGGCTAAGCATACGCACAGCAGAGTCGATGATGGGGTAGGCGCATACAGCTCCACTGCCCTCGCCTAGGCGCATCCCCAGCTGGAGTATAGGTTTAGCCCCCATGCTGTTGAGTAGTCGCGCGTGCCCAGCCTCATCTCCTTGGTGTCCGAAGAGTGCATAGCTCTGCACCTCTGGATACAGACGAGAGGCGGCAAGTAGGCAAGCCGTCATGATGAAGCCGTCTATAATAATAGGGATTTGGAGCTCGGCTGCTCTGAGCATACCTCCTAGGGCAGAGACCATCTCGAGCCCCCCGAAGTAGCGTATTATATCCAGGGCGGAGCCATCACCCGAGTAGTTGCTTACGGCTCGGGATAGTACGCTGTACTTGTGCTTTACTCCCTCGTCGTCTAGCCCACTGCCACGCCCCACGCAGTCGATGAGCGGAATGCCAGCTAGGAGGTGCATCCACACGGCCGATGAGGAGGTGTTGGTGATGCCCATCTCTCCAAAGGAGATGATGTTGCATCCCTGCTCATGGGCGAGGTCAACTTCGTGGCAACCGATCTCGATAGCCTGGGCTAGCTCCCCCTCGGTCATGGCATAGCCGTGCAGGTAGGAGCGTGTCCCGCGGGCAATCTTTTGACGAACCAAGGCGCTCGTCTCCTCGGGGACAAAATCATAGTCTACCCCCACATCGACAACGCGCAGGGAGATACCATGCTGCCGACATAGGTAGCATATACCCGCTCCACCAGAGAGCATGTTGAGTACAACCTG
>JBGYQR010000260.1:0-4265 GCA_041839075.1 Porphyromonas sp. | reverse complement strand
TCAAGAGGTTGATGGTACGAAGTCGGTGGGGCGCTGATTGGCTGGCCTTGCCCCTAGGCCTAGGGGGCTAGCGCCTGCGCTCCGGGGCGGGCATCGAGGCGGCACTGGGCGGAGGTGACTGGGCGCCCCAGGCCTTGTTGGGCTTAGCGCCCATTTTGAGCACGAGTGTACCGCCCTCTACCACCTCGCTATGCTTGAGCCAGGGGCGGTCTAGAGGGCGACCATTCAGTTCGGCAGACTGTATGTATATATTCTGCTGAGACACCCCGTCGGCCTCGATGACGAAGGAGAGCCCCCCCTCGAGGTGGATCGTCGTACGGGGGAAGAAAGGGGTACCGATATTATACACAGGCATACCAGGCGTCACGGGGTATATGCCCATCATAGAGAAGACGACAAAAGCGCTCATCCCGCCTCCATCCTCGTCTCCAGGCATCCCCATTAGATCATCCCTAAACCACATCTCAATGAGCCTGCGCACTGCCCTCTGCGTACGCCAGGGAGCCCCAGCATAGTTGTAGAGGTAGGGAATATGCAGGCTAGGTTCGTTGCCCATGGTGAACTGCCCCACGTTGCCCGTCTGATCTGGTAGCATCCCGTAGAAGCGCCACTTGTCTTGGCTAAGAGGCGTGCGGAATGTCGCGTCTAGGTTTTGGACGAACGCCTCCTGCCCCCCCATGAGGTAGATGAGGTCGGCTGGATTGTGCTTGACGTCCCAGCGGTAGGTATAGGCATTGTTTTCGTCGTAGTAGTCTCGTGCCCCTAGGCCTCCCGAGAGCTCGTAGTCAAAGGGGGTGATGAAGTTGCCCCGATGATCCCTGGGGTGAAAGAAATGGGTCTCGTAGTTGAACAGCAATCGGTAGTCATAGGATCGCCTGAGGTACTCCTGGGCCTCGAGATCATGCCCCAGGTAGGTGGCGATCTGCGACAAACACCAATGGTCGTAGGCTGCCGCTAGGGTAACGGCGACGCTCTGACGTTTCTCCCAAAGGGTAACGTAGGGAGCGGTCTCTGCCTCTCCTGGCCTTAGGGCGGGGAAGTAGCCATGCTTGTGCATGTATTCGCTCAGCTCTTCGCTCTCTCGGCGCGTCCAGGGCAGATGGCTCTTCTCTCGCATAGAGCGCTTGGCCTGCTCGTAGGCAAGAGAGAGGTCAAAGCCCGTTAGCCCCTTGGCGTAGGCATCGGCGAGTGAAGCGATGGCGTGGTTCCCATTCATACGGTGGCTATCGCCCGTTACCTCGGGGAAGGTCGGTAGCCAACCCTCGGGTGTCTGTGAGGCCATGCGCACATAGGAGGCGAGCATCTGCTGCTCCATCTGTGGGGCGATGAGGATACGCAGGGGGTGGGTGGCCAGGTAGGTATCCCAGATCCAGTCGTCGGTGTAGAAGGGCACGCCCTCGTCGTCGAGCACAGCCTTGGCTGGCGCACTGAAGTAACGCCCATCCTCGGAGATATTGACCATGCGCTCGTAGGTCCTGTATAGCGAGGTGTAGAAGACGTTGCGCTCAGCCTCAGTGCCGCCCTCTACCTCGATACGTCCGAGGGCTTTGCTCCAGGCATGCCGACCAGCCTTGGCGACCATATCGACCTCGTAGCTCTGTATCTCTCTGAGCATATTGCGCTTGGCCTGCTCGGTGCTGATATACGAGACCCCATAGCGCAGGAGTATCTTACGCTCCTCGGGGGCAAAGCGAAGCCCTACCGTCTGCCCCACGGCTGAGCCCGAGGCCTTGACGCTCGTACGCCCCGAGAGGCTATCGTGCTCGAGATACCCCGAGGGTTTACGCTCGGCCTCGAGGAAAAGGTAGACGCGCACAGAGTCGTTGAGCTCTTGGTAGCCCTCGATGCTTTGCCCCTGGGCACGCAGTTCGCCTCGGTCGGTGTGTAGGACGATGGAGCGCTCCTGGTGGCCTTCGTCCTCAAAGCGCAGTTCGTATATAGCGCTCTGATGGCTGGGGGCTAGGCGTACCTGGGCCTGCGCTTCCTCTAGGTAGACGCTGTATAGGTAGGGCGTTGTCGTCTCGTGATCGTAGGTATAGCGCATGCGCCCCTGGAGCGTGTCGGGTATGCCGAGCATGGGGCTAAGGGCAAAGGCCGATACCCCGCGGTGGCTGGTCAGGAGGATGGGAAGCCCGGCTATCTGGTCTTCGGTATAGTCTTTGCGCTGTGGGATGAGGCGCATCATCGAGTTGGGTAGATGCACCGTGGGGTAGGTAGGCACCAGCAGGTGGCTGATGTTGCCCATGTAGGGATTGACGTGGTCAATAGGCTCGAGATTGTTGGAGGATATGAGCCCGCCCGAGTGGCAACTTTGTAGGATGAGGGCGAGGGCGAGCCCTCGTCCGATGAGCTTCGTTATGTTCATACAACTGCGTTGAGCTAAGTAAGCGTATCTCTGTATACTACTCAGCGAAGATACAGAATAAGCGCGAGGCCATCTCTCCCCACCCTTCGCCCGCCTCCTTTCTACCCTCCCTTAGTCTTCCTCTCCATCCTCCCTTAGTCTTCCTCTCCATCCTCCCCTCTTCCCCTCTCTACCCTTCTCCCACCTCCCTCCTCGGCCCACTTTCCGAGGGTTCTTCCCTACCGCCCCCCTCTTGCCTCCCTCGCCTCATGTCTATCGCCCCTCTTTCTCTCCGCCCTCACCCCTCTCTGCCCCTCCGCCTTTGCCGCTTCAATCCCGCCCCAAAAACGCTTTAGGTTAGAGCCCTCAAGGGCTTTAGGTTAGAGCGCCCAAGGGCTTTAAGTTGGAGCCCTTTACCGCTTTAGGTTAGAGCCCTTGAGGGCTCTAACCTAAAGCGGTAAAGGGGTGAAGACGAGAAGGCGACGGCGAGAAAGGCGAGAGGGCGACGGCGCGGGAGGAGAGGGGGCAATAGGGCGGAGGCTGACGTGGGGAGCAAGCTCCACCGCGTCAGCCTCCGCGCCGTTGATCCTCCAAGGGAAGAGTCGTCAGAGACTACTTATTCAGAGGGAAGGTATAGAGCTGGCCTGCGTTGTCGTCAAGACTGATGCCTGCGGGTAGGTTGAGGTGCAGAGCCGTCTTGGACCAGTCCCAAATCATGGTAGCGTCTTCCGTAACGGTACCCGTCTCGTGGTCGTACTTCTTACCATTGAGCGGATAGTAGACAACGAGGTTAGGATCCGTTGGGTCTACCGTCTTCCAAACGTTACCAGCGATCTGACTTGCCGTGCGAGCCGTCTTGTAGAAGCGGTACTCACGGATCAGTTCGTTAGCGCCACCGATCCAGAATCCACCCACATCGTAAGCCCCCGTACGGATCTCGGCCGTCTCTAGCAGTACACCATTGACGTACACGTAGGTGAGCTTGCCATCGTACACAAGACTGATCATGTACCACTCACCAGCCTTAGCCGCGAGCTTGCTCAGAGGCACGTCGATCTGAGAGCCACCCGTCTTGACCTGGAACTGGTTGGTCTTGATCGTTACGTCCCCGAAGCGTGGATAGATTTCGCTCAGCGGGTTGTCGCTCGTCTTGGTACCACCGATAGCCCTATTGTTGCTGTTGTAGTTGGTGCGGTTGATCATAAACTCGAGCGTCCACTGGTCTACCTTGATAGAGGTGTCGAACGTCTTCTCTGTACCCGAACCGCTAAAGCGGAAGACCTTGGTAATGGTCAGCGGCTCCAGCACGATGAGGGCATCCTCTTCGCTGGGTACCACGTCCAGGCCCTCGGCCACTAGACGCACGGGTAGAGCATACGTTCCCTTGGGGCTAAACTTGATGTTCTTGAGCTTAATGGGCAAGACCTTGTTCGTAGCCAGGGGCTCAAAAGAGAGGCTGCTAGCTGCCTCGTACATCTCTGCGGGCAGGAGGATATAGTCCGTACCGTTGGCCTTGTTGTAGGCCTGGAGCTGTTGCTCGTCGCCGAAGACGATCTGAGCCTTCACCTCCGCAGCCTGGGGCTTAACCAAGGCTAGACGTAGATCCTCGAGCGTTACCTCCGTCCCCTCTGCCACAAAGCTCTGGATCACCTCATTGCTGGCTACATATAGCCCTTGCTTGCTGCTGTGCGCCTTGAGGGGGTCAGTGTATAGTTCGTTTTGACAAGCCGAGAGCCCTACCAGAGCCAAGGCCGCCGACAATACTATTCTTTTCATTTTGCTATAATCGTTTTGTTGGGAGGTCCTACATTAGTTATAAGTCGCTGGTAGTACCACATTACCGAAGTGGAGCGCAGCGCGCAGCCAGCGGTAAGGGCCACCCTCGATGTCGTACTCCATATGGTACGTACCTACACCTGCG